>NZ_JAKKRO010000062.1:0-30226 GCF_025654235.1 Shewanella sp. SM32
TGCCCTTGGCATCGTTTAACTTCCCTATAGACACTAGAGCGATGACAATCAATGCATTTAGCTATGTGTGCTATCGAAAAGCCCTGTTCTAACAGTACGGAAATCTGGTATCGTCTTGCTTCGGTCAATTGTTGATAATTCATGGTGATACTCTTTTACTTTGGCGAGATAAAGCGTACCACTTTTCAGCAGTTGGCTTCTTCTACACCTCGATTAGAGTGTCGCAGTTATTATCTGAATTCTGGAATATTATGCTTCAAGCTGAGCTTGCACTAAGGCTTCGGGTGTCGCTATTTTTGCGGTTAAATTGCTCAAAGATGATTCCTTACTGAAATGAATTATCTCGAAATGCATTGCTGTGTAGGGAGGGAAAGAGCGCTTGTCGTCGCGCTACTATCATCGCACTACTATCATCGCCATGACTGCTTTCTTTCCCTCTAATATTTTCTCAGTTAAGTACACTATTCCAATATCTTAAGCTGTGTTTTTCCCCATTGGGTGGCATAGGGCATGGCTTCTTGCGGGCTGAGGATAAACTCATTTTCACAGCCATCGCCGCGGGGCGTTTCCCAGAATTTGATCCCCTTTGGCTCAAGGGTGAGCTGGTAATATCCCGAGCCGTCTGATGTGGGGCATTCTGCGTCCGGTGCTTTGCCAGCAAACAATTTGTCCCTTAATGCAGGAGGTAAAGGATGACTCATACCCTCGAGCATGCTTTGTGGTTGCGTATCGGCGAGAAACCATTGCCACGGGTGGAAAGGTTTGCCGTCGGTAAGGGAGAAACTCACAAATTCTTGGCTGATACCATTGGCGCCATAACCTGCGGCCCAGCGATATAGGCGCACACTAAGCCAATACTGATTAATAAAAATCGGTTCGGCAAAGGTTTCGTCAGTCACAAAACTGCCCATTTGTGCCAGCATTCTGCGGCGAGTGTCAAAGGTTTGTGCTAGTTGGGCTTCATCGGTGAGCTTATGTTCAAGCCATTGATTAATTGCCAAGATACCCGTTTGTGGGCCTTTAAATTCGATACCCACATCTGTGCCAAAAGTCAGCGGGCGATACTCAATATTTTCGTAGCTTTGCCATTTACCTCGGCTGAGTTTTGGCGTGGTTTCTAGCGGTAGATTGTACGCATCGGCACCACAATCCTCGACCTTATCTGGGCTGATTTCTCGCTCAAGTTGCACTGGTAACGATTTACTCGCGGTATCTTTAAACCAATGGCCGCTCAGTTTTTGTGGCGTGACACTATCAAACTGCCAATTTCCGGTATTGCCTTCTTCTTTCCACAGTTCATCTTGCTGCTCGAGTCTTATCGGCGTTAAGTAGCGTTGATAGTAATAACTACCTGTTCCATATTGATTAAAACAAACTCTGACTTTGCTTTTACCTAACTGTCCCTGCCAGATCCCTGTGAGTTCATTGGCCGCAAAGGTCGGCAAAGAGATCGTGGCGCTCAGCAATAGGCTTGAAGATAAAACGGAGAATAACATCCTTGTGGGCATACTGATTTTCTCTTAAAAGGTGATAAGTAAGGGCCGTATTCTAAGCGCAGGATACTGACTGATTGTGGATTAAAAATCAAAATCTGATAAAAAGTCGCCCGTAGGCGACTTGATGTTAAAGACTTAAGGCTTACTCAACTTGCCAATCAATGGCTTCTCCAGCACGAATAGGCACGACGTTAGTATCGCCAAGCGGGTAAGTGGCAGGGACATCCCATGACTTTTTGACCAGCGTGATGGTATCGGTATTACGTGGCAGATGGTAAAAGTCTGGTCCGTTAAAGCTTGCGAACGCTTCGAGTTTATCCAGCGCATTGACCGACTCAAATGCTTCGGCATAAAGCTCAATGGCGGCATGAGCCGTGTAGGAGCCCGCGCAGCCACAGGCCGCTTCTTTCTTATCCTTGGCGTGTGGCGCTGAATCTGTACCGAGGAAAAACTTCTTGCTGCCGCTTGCCGCTGCACCTAATAACGCCTGTTGGTGGGTGTTGCGTTTTAAAATCGGCAGGCAATAAAAATGCGGACGAATACCGCCTGCCAGCATGTGATTACGGTTATACAGCAAATGGTGGGCTGTGATAGTCGCGGCCACATTGTCTGAGGCTTGAGTGACAAAATCGACTGCATCTTTGGTGGTGATATGCTCAAGCACGATTTTAAGCGCTGGGAAATCGGCGACAATTTTACTGAGGATATTTTCAATAAAGACACGCTCGCGGTCGAAAATATCAATAGCTGAATCTGTGACTTCACCGTGGACTAAAAACAGCATACCGACTTCTTGCATGGCTTGGAGTACGGGATAGATGTTTTTAACATCGGTTACGCCGGAATCTGAGTTAGTCGTCGCGCCCGCTGGGTAGAGTTTAGCGGCAACAATTTTACCCGAAGCTTTAGCCTTGCGGATTTCATCTGGGCTGGTTTTGTCGGTTAAATACAACACCATCAAAGGTTCGAATTGTGAGCCCGCGGGCACCTGCGCTTTAATGCGATCGTAATAGGCCAGTGCGGTTTCAGTATCGATAGCGGGGGGCACTAAGTTTGGCATGACGATGGCGCGGCCCATATAGCGGCTGATATCGCGCACTGTATCTTTAAGCTGGGCGCCGTCTCTTAAATGAATATGCCAGTCGTCTGGGCGAGTGATTGTTATTGTAGTCATAGGGTTTGGTCTTTTGATCGTTTTTGCTGCGAGGGTGGCAGGATCTTATGTGGCAAGGATTTTACTGTAAAGGGAAACTCGGTAGTTTCGGCCAATAAATCTGTTAGGACATGTAATTGAAACGCTTAGCAGCATGGCTCGCGCTATATCGCTGTTTTTAGCATCGGACACTTTTGATTAATCTGCTGCGGACACTTTTCGATTTAAACCCCAGTGTCCGCGGACACTTCTATCAATAATTTTAATTTAAAGTTTTGAATAATAATGTGTTTAACTATTTGGCATAGGCTTTGCTATCTCTGTGGTATAGATTTCCAATAGTGTCCGTTGATTGCGTTCCGGCACTGATGATTCCAACAGGGAAGCGAGTAAAGCCATGATTAAAGATACTAGCGGCCAAGATACAGTACTTGTGCCATCTACCTCTAAACGTCTTAAGTTACCGCTGATCATTGGCGGTTGCGCCTTATTAGTCAGCGCCTTAGTTTGGGCGAGCTTGGGCACTGATAGCGTGAGCAAATCCTTAAGCCGCAGCGACATCACTACCGCAAAACTCTTCGTTGGAACGTTAACCCGCGATGTGGCGACCACAGGTAAAATCGTGGCGGCCAATGCGCCTATTTTGTATAGCACAGAGGAAGGTACTGTGACTCTGCTCAGCAATCCTGGCGATACTGTTAATAAGGGCGATGTGGTCGCCAAACTCGATAGTCCAAGACTCACTAATCAGCTAGCGCAAGCCAAGTCCGTATTAGCGGGCATGGAGAGTGCATTAGAGCGCGCTAAGTTGGATGCACGACGCGATCAATTACAAGCTTATCAAACCTTAGATATCGCAACGGTCGATCTTGAAGCGGCGGATAGGGAAAGCCGACGCGGAGAGGAGCTGATTCAAAGTCAGCTTATTGGCCAGATTGATTATGAAAAGGGCAAAGATGATTTACACAAAGCCAAGCTGAAGTTTAAGCATGCCGAGCAAGAAGTGGCGTTAACGAAAGATACGTTAACCTTTGAAATTAAAAACAAAGCCCTAGAAGTTGAGCGTCAAACTCTCGCGGTGCGTGAATTAGAACGTCAAGTCGATGCCTTGAATATTATTGCACCTGTTAACGGCATTATCGGTAACTGGATTACCGAGCAGAAAACCCGTCTTAGCGCTAACCAACCGATTTTAACTGTTGTGGATTTAAGCGCCTATGAGGCTGAGTTAGCCGTGCCTGAATCCTATGCGGATGATCTGGGTTTAGGCATGGAAGTCGAGTTGAGTTTTGGCAGTATTAAGTTAATGGGCAAGTTATCGTCAATTTCCCCAGAAGTGCGTAACCGTGAAGTGACCGCAAGAGTGCAATTTGACCAAAGCGACAGCCTAACACTGCGCCAGAATCAACGCATCTCGGCCCGAGTGTTATTAGAGCACAGACCTAATGTTCTTATGGTAAAACGCGGCGCCTTTATGACCAGCGGTGGGGGTAATGTGGCTTATCAAATCGAGGGCGATTTAGCCAGTCGTCGTGAGGTTAAGCTCGGCAGTACTAGCCTGAGCCAAGTCGAAGTGCTGGATGGCGGTAAAGCCGGAGACGAGTGGGTGATATCCAGTGTCGAGCCCTTTAACCACGCCGAACAGGTCAGGATTCATTGATGACCGATATTCGTAAATTACTAAATAACCAATCTGATGAATTTAACAGCGCAGTGATCAAGGTGAATGACGAAACCTGCTGCGACATGGACAAGAATAGGAGCCGAATATGCGTGATAAACAATTTGATTTCAGCATGTTGATGTCATCAAAAATGTTTGGCGTGTTGGCCTTACTGCTACTGGTGGTCGCGGTGGAGTTGAGTATCGGTGAAGCCAATAGCTGGTTTTTCCTTGGGCTGAATGTGCTGGAATGGACCAATCCATTGGAGGAGGTTCGCCAAGTGGGTGAGGTTTCGGTCGAAAGTGCCGACCTTATATTGGGCGTTTTTGTGTGGCTTTTAGAGTCTGTCGTTGAGCCATTTTTCGGCTGATGACGCTGCCATGCATCGAGTCGTTTAGATGCAGCGTAAAATTGATTTGATTATTTTAAGGAAATTAACATGTTATCAATGAAGAGTGTGAGCAAGGTTTTTAAAACGGATTTAGTGGAAACCCACGCCCTGCGCGATTTTAACCTCGAAGTGAATGAAGGCGAGTTTGTTGCGGTAACGGGTCCTTCTGGCTCAGGTAAAACGACTTTTTTAAATATCGCGGGTTTGCTCGAAGGTTTTACCCACGGTGACTATTTTCTCGATGGCATTAACGTGTCTAACCTGAGCGATAATAAGAGCGCTGCTATCCGTAACGAGAAAATCGGCTTTATCTTCCAAGGCTTTAACTTAATTCCTGACCTTAACTTGGCAGAGAATATTGAAGTGCCGCTGCGCTACCGTGGTTTTAATGCCAAGGAACGCCAACGCCGCGTACAGCAAGCATTAGAACAAGTGGGTTTAGCTTCACGACTCAAGCATTTTCCCACTCAGCTTTCGGGCGGACAGCAACAAAGGGTGGCGATTGCCAGAGCATTAGCCGGTGAACCTCGCTTCCTGCTCGCCGATGAACCGACTGGTAACCTCGACAGCTTAATGGCGCGCCAAGTGATGGAATTACTTGAAAATATCAACCAAGCGGGCACGACTATTATCATGGTGACCCATGACCCTGAACTCGCTCGCCGCGCCCAGCGCAATATTCAAATTGTCGACGGTCAAGTGTGTGATTTTACTATGTATCAGCCCCATGGCAGTGTACAAACTGTGGCGACCCCGCACCCATTAGACAAACTTGTCGCCAACGCTGACTAAGGATACGCATTATGTTTTTTTATTATGTTGATTTAGCCTGGCGCAGCATTAAGAAAACCCCTGCGCTCTCGCTGTTGATGGTGTTGGCGATTTCGATAGGTATTGGCATCACAATCACCACGTTAAACGTCTACAAGATGATGTCGTTTAATCCTGCGGGTGAACGCTCAGATGAGTTAAATGCGGTACAGCTTTGGAGCCAAGGTCCCGATTCTTGGGATGAGCTTAACTCGTTAGTGACTTATCAAGATGCGATGAATTTGCGCAACAATACCTTACCTAAACGCCAAGCGGCGATGTTTCGCACTGGGATGGCGCTGCAAACTGAGGATGTCAATTTCGCGCCTATTTTAGAAAGTATTCGGGTGACAGATAGCGACTTTTTTAAGCTGTTTGACGTGCCATTTTTGTACGGCAATGTGTGGGATAAATCCGTTGACACTGAACCTGCTTATCAAGTGGTGATTAACGATAAACTCAATCAAAAGCTGTTTGCGGGCCAAAACAGTGTCGGCAAGGTTATCTATCTTAATCGTAAACCTTATCAAATAGTGGGGGTGATTAAAGCCTGGGACCCTAAGCCTAAATATTATGATCCTACTAACGGTGCTTTTAACGACACTGAACAAATTTTTGTGCCGTTTTCACTGACACCTATCGAAGAGTTTGATGTATGGGGGAACACCTCGGGTTGGAAGTTTGAGACGATGAATAGTTACAGCGATCGCCTTAACTCTGAAAAAGTGTGGCTGCTGTATTGGGTTGAGTTACCCAATAAAGATGCAGTAACCAGTTACCGTTCTTGGCTCAGTAATTATGTCGCAGAGCAAAAAGCATTGGGCCGCTTTACCGATAAAAAATCTGCCGCTGACTCAGTCAAAGTCTCCGATGTCGCGACTTGGCTTGAATACAATAATGTGGTGCCTGAAGACAATAAAATCTTGGTTGGCTTGAGCGTACTATTTTTAAGTGTTTGTTTAGTCAATATATTAGGTTTAATGCTCACTAAGTTCCTCAAGCGAGCGCCTGAAGTTGGGGTACGCCGCGCAATCGGTGCTAGCCGAGCCCAAATCTTCGCTCAATATATGGTGGAAGTAGGCATGATAGGTTTATTAGGCGGCTTACTGGGACTCGCTTGGGCTTACGCGTCACTTTACGGCTTATCGGCACAGTTTGAGGTCTCGAAGGGGTTAACCCATTTATCGGCGAGTATGTGGATTATCACTCCTAGTATTGCGGTAGGCACAGCCTTGTTGGCTGGCTTGTATCCCGCGTGGGTCGTGTGCCGGACTAAACCTAGCGTTTATCTGAAAAGCCAGTAAGGGACTTATTATGTTACATATTAAACCTATTCTCAGCAGTTTGTTGCGCAGTAAAAGCGGTCCTGTCTTACTGCTTATTCAGATTATTTTGTCTGTGGCAATTGTGGCGAACGCGAGCTTTATTATTCAGGAGCGTTTAGCCCTGATGCAGCGCGTTTCGGGAGTCGAAGAGTCTGAAGTCTTGACCTTTAGCTTGTTCAACTTCGATCCATTGATCGATAAAACCGCGCAAAACAAAATTGATCAGCAAATTTTACGTGGGCTACCCAATGTGATTGATGCGACCTCAACCAATATGTTGCCATTAAGCGGTGGCGGCTGATCGAGCACCTTCAATCTGGGGCCCGATCCGGATAGCGCTAAATCGACACCGCAATTTGCCATGTACTTAGGGACAGATCACACCCTTGAGACCTTAGGCCTTAAGCTGATTGAAGGGCGTAACTTTTACCCCCATGAACTTAAGGACAATCTCGATAGCCCGAGCCGATTAGCGATCATCTCCAGCGCGTTAGCGAAAGCGATTTGGCCTGATGAATCACCACTTGGCAAAGTGTTGTACGAGGGCAAAGATGCACAGATCACTGTGATAGGGGTTGTCGATAAACTGCAAGGCGCGTGGATTGACAGTTCTAGCCTTGAAAACAGTGTGATTCAAAATGTGGATTATGGCAGCAGTTCTTACATGGTTCGGGCCAAACCTGAGCACCACACCGAGCTTAAAGATGCGATAAAAAAAGCGTTGCTGGCCGAGAATCCTAACCGAGTTCTCGATGGCTTTAAGTCAATCGAGGCCTTAAAAGATAGCTCATACCGTGATCATAAATTGATGATTACCGTGTTGATCATGATGGTAGTGTTGCTGCTGCTGATCACCTCGCTCGGTTTAACGGGTATGGTGATGTTTAATATCCAGCGCCGCACTAAGCAGATAGGTACCCGCCGTGCACTGGGTGCGAAAAAGCGCGACATTGTCAGTTACTTCCTCGTAGAAAATTATTTGATTTGCTTAGCGGGAGGCGTGCTGGGCGGCTTGTTAGCGATACAGTTAGGCCAACAGTTAATGAAAATCTATAGCTTGCCTATGTTGGATTTAAGCTACCCACTATTTACTGTGGCAGGTTTGTTTATTGTCACCACGCTGGCGGTTTACTTACCGGCGCGTAAGGCGGCAAATATTTCGCCAGCAACGGCAACCCGCAGCGTATAGCGAAATATTTGATGTCACTCAAGGTACGATAAAAGCCTGATAAAGTGCGATAACAATAGGATGTTATTGCACTTTTTGTTACTTTACGGTTAATAGTTTTATATAGGACAACACTCATACTTATGGATACTATCCTCATCGTCGACGACAATCACGCCATCTGCCAAGCCCTAGGTTTGATGCTAGAGCTTAATGATTATCGGGTGCTGACTTGCCATAGTCCGGAGGACGCCCTTGGGTTATTGGCGACGCAAGATGTGGATTTAGTGATCCAAGATATGAACTTTACCCGAGATACCACCTCGGGCGAGGAAGGCAAGCAACTGTTTTACGCCCTGCGCGAACGCCAAGGCGATCTGCCGATTATTTTGATGACGGCGTGGACGCAACTCGAAACCGCCGTTGAATTAGTCAAAGCGGGCGCGGCCGATTACATGGGTAAACCTTGGGATGACGCTAAGGTACTCAATAGCATCACCAATTTGATTGCGCTTTATAAACTCTCCCGTGCTAACCATCGTCTCGAGCGGGTGAATCATCAACGCCAAGTGGCGATCGCCGATGCGGACCTCTGCGGGATTGTCTTTGGCAGCGGCGCGATGCAGCGTTGTATTGATTTAGCATTGCAACTGGCACGCTCCGATGTGTCGGTCCTCATCACTGGCCCTAATGGCGCGGGTAAAGACAAGCTTGCCGATATTCTCCATGCTAATTCTCCCTTAAAAAACAAACCTTTTATTAAGGTTAATGTCGGCGCCTTGCCGATGGATTTATTAGAGGCAGAGCTGTTTGGTGCCGAGGCGGGGGCTTTTACGGGGGCGACTAAAGCGCGTATTGGTCGCTTTGAAGCGGCCGACGGCGGCACACTGTTTTTAGATGAAATCGGTAACTTGCCCTTATCTGGCCAAGTAAAACTGCTGCGCGTGCTGCAAACCGGTGAATTTGAACGCTTAGGTAGCCATAAAACCCAAAAAGTGAAAGTGCGGGTGATCAGTGCGACCAATGCGGATTTGGCCCAAGATATTGCCGAAGGGCGTTTTCGTGAGGATTTGTTTTACCGCTTAAATGTGATTGAACTGGCGTTGCCACCGCTGAATCAACGCACCGATGACATTTTACCTTTAGTGCAGCATTTTATTGGCAGCGATTTTAGCTTGAGTAAACCTGCGTTGCAGGCGTTATTACAGCACCGCTGGCCGGGAAATGTGCGCGAGCTTGAAAACGCCTGTAAGCGAGCGGTATTGTTGGCGCAAAGCCATGTGCTGACTGAGGCTGACTTTGGTTTGGCACCTGTTGCGAGTGTCATCAAATCTGCTTCCAGTGTTTCGGCTGTATCTGAGTCGCGGCTATCTGGCTTGAGACTGTCTGATCCTCTGCCTGTTTATTCGCCCGCTTCCATCCCCGTAAATACCGCATTTTATCATGAGTCTGTTCGTGCCCAAGTGTCAGATGCCAATGAGGCGATAGACGTGAGCCGAGAAGATATCGAAGCGGCGCTAAAACAGCATCATGGCGTAATTGCTCGGGTGGCAAAAGCGCTTGGACTCAGTCGCCAAGCGCTGTATCGGCGGATGGACAAGTTTGGTTTAGATAAGTCATAGGCTAAGTGTAGATGCTAGGGTAAAGGCTATCGATTAAGGAATCAGAGTGTTAATTCGAACTAAACTTATCATTTATTCAATGGCTTGCTGCGCCTTTGGCGTCTTGCTGAGTTTTGCTTTGGTGAAGTATATCTCACCCTATGCTTCGTCTGTTGCCACGTCTAACACGATTGAAATCCCTGATGTGAATGTGCAACTCGATTTTGCGGAGCTTGAGAAAACGGTCGCTTCCATCGAACTCGCCCTTAACAATAGTGAGCAATTGCAGGAGGCTGCGGCGATGCAAGCGCACCAGAGGGCCGAGCAGATTAAGGCCGAGCTGCAAAAGCTTGAACAACTTAAACAAGAGCAGTTACAAATAAAACTCTTCAAGTTAGAACAACTTAAAGAAGGGCTGTTTAATTCTATTCCTCATGTGGTTGAGCCTTTACGTGTAGAACCGCTATCTATTTTACCGCCCAAAGCACCTGTATCTCCTGCGATATCCGCTGAGATAGCTAAGGGAGATCGTGTCTCGAGTTTGACCTTAGGTGAAGGTTTGATCGTGTTGTTTCTCGCTTGTGCTGTCTGTGGTTTAGGTATTGCTTGGTTGACTCGACATCTCGGCCGCAGTTTAGATTCCCTTGAAGTCGGCTTGCTAAATTTTAGTGATAATGACTTTAGTGTGAGTATTCCTGAACATGGCGAAGGTCAGCTCAAAACCTTAGCGCAGTTATTTAACCATAGCGCTGCTAAATTACGCCAAGAAAGGCAGTACATTTACCAGCGGGAGTTATTACTGGATAAGGTGATTCAAAGTTCTCCCAATGTGATGTTGTTACTGGATGATCATCAGCGGCTCATTTACGCCAATGATGCGGCGCGTCACCTATTCCATAAAAAGGGCAGAATGGAAGGCTTGAGCCTAGATGAATTGCTGGTGGATTTGCCCGAAGTATTGGCCTTAGCGCTTAAACATGAAAAGAACGGACTCTTCGCCATGGGTGAAGATGATGTGGAAACTTGGTATTTAAGTCGTGGTCATTTTTTATTGAATAACCAACAGCATAACTTGATTTTGCTCAAGCAGATGACCCGCGAGATCAATCGTCAAGAGGTGGCAGTGTGGAAGAAAGTGATCCGCATTATTAGCCATGAACTCAATAACTCAGTGGCGCCCATCGCCTCTATGGTGAACTCGGGGCGGTTACTGACTAAAGATCTGGATAATCCAAAACTTAAGCTGATTTTCGATACTATCGAGAATCGCACCAGTCATCTAAGCCAGTTTATCTTTAACTATGCCCGTTTTGCTAAGTTGCCGCTCCCGCAACGGCGTCAGGTGAATTGGACGCAATTTACTGCCCAGTTGACTCAGCATTATCCCTTTAAGCTCACTCATGAGTTACCTGAGGTTGATGGTTTTTTCGATCAAGGACAGATGGAGCAAGTGCTCCTCAATTTACTTAAAAACGCCCATGAATCTGGCTCAAACCCCGAGGATGTCACTCTATCGATTCGGTATCAAACCTTAGTGGATGGTGCAGGTTTTAGCATTGTGATTGAGGATCGCGGCACTGGTATGTCTGGTGAAGTATTAGAGCAGGCGCTACTGCCGTTTTACTCAACAAAACAATCGGGTACAGGCTTAGGTTTACCTTTATGCCGTGAAATTATCGAAGCCCACGATGGCAGTATTAGCATGCATAATCGCAGTGACGGTGGCCTGTTGGTTCGACTATGGTTGCCACAATAATGCTCGCGTTTTGAATCAACACCGTAATGCGACTCTTAAGTCGCATTTTTATTGCTTATCTTATCCGCTTGTTTAAAGCATAACTTCTATCCTCAACTGCCTCTTGGCGTATTAGCCAAATGGACTATTTTTGCCTTTTTACCTTAGCTCTTCGGGCTAATTTGCCCCCCAGCGTAATGACGAGAGATCTTTAACCCTGTTAACCTGTTTTATCGAAAATTTGCGTTAATACTCACCTTGTTCTAACAGAGGTTAGCGCGGTTTTTAAGGTTCGATTAAAAAGGTTAAGGAGGGATAAGTGAAACAGTTAAAACAGCGTCTGCTTACTTACGTTTTATGTCCATTCCTGCTGCTGGCTTCCCCTATCACTATTGCCGATAACGACATTGAAATTAGTGGCTTAGTAATAGATAGAACCTTGACTCGGTTTGGTAAGGACTTTGGCTTTTACTACTCAAGCTATTGGCGCGAACTGCCCTTTACTCAAGGCTTTAACGTCACTCTATATGAGACAGTGTTTCCACAGGCTGGAACCGTTTTAACCTTAGAGGTAAACGGGACTCGGATTTACACTACTCATTTTGGTCGTCGTGCAAATCCGATTAAAGAGAGCGCAGAGCAGGCGATTTTGCTTACGATTGATTATTTAGCGCAAGTCAGAGCCAATGCAATAACAGGTGATTTTTCAGGAACATCGGACGACTTTTAGGATAATAATAATGACATACAGGACGTTACTTGCTCTTGTCACGCTATGTGTGGCAAGCAGTGGCCAAGCCACTGAATTGATTTATACGCCAGTGAATCCCAGCTTTGGCGGCAATCCACAAAATGGGGCTTTCTTATTAAATAAAGCTCAAGCCCAGAATGACAATAAATCTACCTCGACCGAGAAGGACTTTGTCACCCGTTTTAAAGAATCCCTAGAGCGTAATATCATTAACTCAATCACCCGCGGTGTTGCTGATGGTGAAATTACCGATGGTGTTTACGATACAGGTGATTTTCGGATTGAAGTGGCTTCTACGGGAAATGGCGTGATGCTAACTATTACTAATACTGAAACCGGTGAAGTCACTGTGATTGAAATGCCGACATTCGGAGGAGTCAACTAATGGCCCGTCTAGTGTTAGTGGGTTTATTACTGTTAAGTGTGTCGGCTTGTAGCCTGATCTCCAAACCCGATTTAAATATCACGGCTGCCGAGGTTAACCCCTTGAGTGAGGTGATGCGTGGGTTGCAAACTCAACCAGGACCTAAGTTTCCTATCCCTGTGGCCGTGTATTCCTTTCGCGATCAAACTGGCCAATATAAGCCGCAGGCTAACGTGAGTTCGTTTTCGACCGCGGTAACTCAGGGCGCAACATCGATGTTGATGCAGACTTTGCTCGACTCTAAATGGTTTACACCCGTTGAGCGTGAAGGGCTACAAAATTTGCTTACCGAGCGTAAGATCAGCAACAAACAGAGCGGTACTAAGGGCGATGAAGTGCCCGTATTATCCACCGCCAGATTGTTACTCGAAGGTGGGGTGATTAGTTATGAGACCAACACTAGCACAGGCGGTAGCGGGGTCGAATACTATGGTATTGGCGCCTCTGAAATGTACCGTGAAGATCTGGTGACCATTTATCTACGCGCCGTGGATGTACACACAGGTAAAGTCATGATGTCGGTCTCAACCAGCAAACGTGTTTTATCCCAAGAAATGCGTGCGGGCTTGTTCCGTTACACGAGTTTAAATCGACTCGCTGAGGCTGAAGTCGGTTTTACTACCAATGAGCCAGTGCAATTTTGCGTGTTACAAGCCATTGAATTGGCGGTCGCTGAGCTGATTGATAAGGGTATCAAACAAGGTTACTGGAGCCCAACTCAAGTGGCGCAGCCAGCAGAAAAAGCCCAGGAGTTGAGTCAGGGCTAGGTGCTTGAAAGTCGGTATTAGATGCTAGAGCAAAGCAGACTTCTGCTTTAGCACTTAGTCGCGATAGCGAAAAAGAAAACCGAGCCAGTTAAGCTGACTCGGTTTTTTATTGCAGTTATTGCAGCAGTCAGTTGATATTTGGCTATTTTAGTCCGCTTGCATGGCCTTCCAAAACAGTTCAAAACTGGCATCGCGGTATGTTCTATCTGTCCCCAAGTGCGGGTTATCGATAAAGAATCGGGTTGCAGCTAGATATTGGCCGTGGCAGTTTTCTAGCATCAATTCGACTGGATAATGGGCGATTAGCCCCATCATTTGTCCCTGCTTAATGAGTTCGCTAATAAAGCCTAAGATGCTATTCATCGCTTGATCGCGCACCTTAGCTGCAATCATGGGCGACATTGAATATTGCTGAAAAAACAGTTGCTTGACAGGGTTATCTAGCGACCAATCTATCGCACTTTGCCATAGTTGTAGGGCATTGTGCTTAAGATCGCTGCCCTTATGGGTGTTTAACAGTAAGGCATCGGCAAATTCTTGTTTTATGGTAAGAAACAAAGATTCCATCAAGGCTTCCTTAGAAGGGAAGTGATGGAACAAGGTGCCCGTTGCTACACCTGCTTGTTTCGCAATCGAGGCGGTAGACGTGCCATGAAATCCTTGGCTGACAAAGAGCGCTAAAGCAGTATCGAGAATAGCTTGGCGTTTATCAGTCATGGTTTTAATGGGTTGTGCTGTTGATGGTTTATTCAAGATTTATCCCCCAATGACTAGCGCAAAAATAGCTTCATTAAGATGCGCTGGATAAAAGTGCCGTAGGGCGGGTGAACAAATTTGCCTGTGTTGAATCGGCCACGGCTGAGTACCGTTTTAGCGTGGCTGAAGGTCAAAAAGCCTTCCTTGCCATGGTAATGCCCCATGCCCGACGGGCCTATTCCGCCAAAGGGCGCATCGTCGGCGGCGACATGAAACACGGTTTCATTGATACAAACACCGCCAGAATGGGTCTGCTGGAGGATCTTTTGCTGAGTTGGCTCATCGAAACTCATCACATATAGCGCTAAGGGTCTGGCTCTGTGGTTGATGTACTGAATCGCTTCATCTAAGGAGTCGTAGCCAATGATCGGCAGTAATGGACCAAAGATTTCCTCTTGCATCAATAGCATGTATTCACTGGTGTGAGTTATCAACTGAGTTGCGAGTTTACGATGTTGGCTATCTATGGCTTCGTCAGTTGCTGAAATAACACGGGCACCTTTTGCTTTGGCGTCTTCGAGCACTGTCATCAAGCGGTCAAACTGACGTGTATTAATGATGCTGCCATAGTCCTTATTGTGGTTAATGGTGCCGTACATGGCCTTAAACTTAGCTTGGTAGGCGGCGATAAAGTCATCCACCTTGGTTTTAGGGCAAAGCACATAATCAGGGGCTACGCAGATTTGTCCGGCATTCAAACACTTACCGTAAATCATTCGTTCTACTGCTATCTCAAGCTGCATATCGGGGGCGATAATCACAGGCGATTTACCACCCAATTCGAGTGTTACTGGGGTGAGGTTATTCGCTGCGGCGCGCATCACATGGCGGCCGACTGTGGTCGAGCCTGTAAAGAGTAAATGATCGAAGGGCAGGGCAGAAAATTGGGCAGCAATATCCGCCTCACCTTCAACAACCGCCACGTGGGATTCATCGAAGACTTGTGCCAATAACTGTTTGAGCACTTGGTTGGTCGCTGGGGTAAATTCAGACATTTTGAGCATGGCATGATTACCCGCGGCAATGGCAGTCACTAGCGGGCCAATTGACAGCATGACGGGGAAATTCCACGGCACGATAATACCGATCACCCCCAAAGGTTGATAATGCACTGTGATTTTGGCGGGTGCGAGTAAGATGCCCGCATGGCGAGCGCTGGGCTTGAGCCATTTTTTGAGGTTTTTCAAGCTGTAATTGATGTTGTTGATGACAGGCATAATGTCTGAGATCAGGCTGTCATCAATCGATCTATGGCCGTAGTCTTGGCTTAAGGCTTCGACTAAGGGTGTTTGAAATTGCAGTATGGCCGCCTTCAGTCGAGTTAATTGCTCCACTCGCGTAGCGTAATTAGGATTCGGCGCCGCTAAATAACTGCTGCGTTGGCGTTGGAGCAACTGAGTCAGTGGCGAAGTATTAAGGTGTTCGGTGGCCATATTCATAGTGGTTGCTCCAAGGGAAATGGTAGGCTGAGTCTTATTCGGTACTTTATTTAAGTAATCGTCTCGATTGAGTCTTTTATTAAATCAATACCGACTGATTAGTCGGTTTATCCTAGCTTGCTTAGTGAGATGGCGCAAGGTATCTGGTGTATTTTTGAGCAAGATCACGGCTTGTTGTGGCGTTAGCTTTTACACTAAATCAAGGGTTGTTACATAAGGAGTATGTATGGCATTGTTAAAGCACGGAATTTCGATTGGTATTGAGCGTTATGGTGATGATGATTTTTTCGTTACCTTTAAAGCTATCGGTACCTTAACTCATCAAGACTACGAAATGATGGTGCCTGTGTTGGAGTCTGCATTAGCTGGGGTGAAAGATCCTGATATCTTCGCCTTGGTAGATGTCACCGAGTTGGAAGGCTTGGAACTACAGGCCGCTTGGGACGATCTCAAACTTGGGGTGAAGCATATTCGTCATTTCGAGAAAATAGCCATCGTCGGTAAGACGACTTTGCAGGAAGTGTTGGCTAAATTGGCAAACTGGTTTACGCCTGCTGAGGTAAGGTTTTTTGTTGATAATGGCGATGCTGTTGCTTGGCTGAGAGACTAAGGTTGTGAGATGAAGTTTGTGGTCTGCCAATGCGCTAAATCGGGCGTTATAGCAGCACCGTAAAGATTCACCCAACAATCCATTCGCGCCATAGAAGGAGTACAAATTATGCGTACAGGTCAAATACTCTGGCCCACAGATTTTTCGGAAACTGCGGCCCATGCACTGAGCTATGCCATTGAAATGGCTAATCTATACCATGTAGGGCTAAAAATTTTACATGTGGTTGAACAGCCGATCGGTGATGAAAACTTTATGATTCTATCTATTACCCCTGAAGAACTTGCTAAAAGCATGGAGGAAGCGGCGGCAACTAAAATGCGAGCACTATTGGATGGATTGAATACTGAGCTTCCCATCACTACCTTGATCCGCCGTGGCGATCCTGTCTATCAAATTTTAGAAGAGGCCAACAGTAAAGACATTGGCATGGTAGTAATTGCTAGCCATGGCCGAACTGGGATTTCGCATTTTTTACACACCAATGTCTCAGAAGCGGTGGCGAATGGTGCAGCTTGTCCTGTGCTTGTGGTTAAGTAACTGGCTTTGACTCTATAAATCCAAAGGGCGCTTATAGCGTCCTTTCTTTTTGATTGATAAAGAATAATTAATTGAAATGGGTACGCAAGAAGCATAGCAAACTGCTATAAAATAGTGGTATTTTGGCCTTAATAATTAGCTTAATTAAAAACTCAAATGATGGATAAGCTTATGCGTACTCAAGAAGTGTTATGCCCTACGGATTTTTCATCCACTGCGGCCCATGCGTTAAAATATGCGGTTGAAATGGCAAATGTTTATCAAGTCGATATTCGGTTGTTGCATGTGACTAGCCCTGCCCGTGGCGCCCATTGTTATGGTATTGCGGTCGATATTCCCGCTACATTGGAAAATGAACTCAAAGCTTTCGTTGATGCAAAAATGCAAAGTTTGCAGCAGGAAATGCAGCAGAACCTTACCGAAGGGCTCAATATTAAGTTAGTCGTGCGCCATGGTGATGCTATTGATGAGATTTTAGCGGAAGCCGTTGATGTGGGCATGGTGGTTATCGCTAGTCATGGGAGCAGCGGTTTAGCTGACTTTTTAAAACCCCACGTTACACAGGATATTGTTAAGTACGCTAAGTGCCCTGTGTTGGTGGTGAAATAACACTATGGGATAAGTTTAGTAGGAATCATTTTTGATCATTTTAGGTTCTGTTAACTTAGTCGACGCCTCGGCTTCATTGTCAAATGACATCAGGCGTCGATACTTTTCCTGCAGAGCCACTAAGCTACCATCTTGGGTAATTTGTTTGAGTCCCGCATTAAAATCATCCCGAATTTGTTCACTGAGAAACGCGAACTTGTATTCTGTAGGTGGGAATATTTGGTGGCAAATCGCCTGTTGTTTTAAGTCTTTCTCAGTGAGTTTGCCCTCAAGATAGGCCTGCTTTAAGTAGTATTTGAAAATATTTTTATCCATCACAACGACATCGGCTCTGCGCTTCATCAGCATATAAACCTGCTGCACTTGCCTCGCTTGTTCTTGGTAGCCGCTATTGGTCTTAACCATGTTGGCAAACTCTTCCCCCAGTAACGATGATGCACGTTGAAAGGCGACGACTTGTTTGTTGTTTAAGTCTTCTATGCTATTGATGTTAAATTGATTACTCTCGAGGCTAATGGCGCAGTTTTGGTAGGTTATCGCAACGTTGGAATAAAAAATGTTGTTAATCATTCCTTCTTTGATGTTGATGATGCCATCGAGTTTACCCTCCCTGAGTTCATGGAAAGTGCGCGCCAGTGGTAAGTAGTGGATAGAAGCAGTATGGCCTTTAACGGCGAGGGCTTGGTTAAGTAATTCGAGTTCGATCCCGCTATTGGTTGCTTGGATGACATAGGGCGGGATAGACAGGCTGACGCCTATCTTAATTTCAGCCGCTTGGCCGAGCTGAGCGCCGCATAGGATGAGTAACCCCATCAATTTATAGCGGTTACGACGAGCCACTGAGCTATTTGGCTTATTTAGTTTATGCGCCATAAGTTACCAACACCTCCGCGGTATACACTTGCAACTGTGTTTGATACTCGCCAAGTCATTCCATGACTTTCTTGAGTAAGTGTAGTGTGTCTGTGAACTCAGCACGGCTTTATTTATCAAATACACATTAACGCTTTAACCTATTACAGGCTCAAAAGGATGAGCCCGGTTAAGTCAGAAAAGCAATTTCTTCCGCCGTAGACTCCCTGCCTAAGATAATATTTCTATGTGGATAGCGGCCAAACCTGTCGATAATCGCTTTATGGCGCAGTTCAAACGTTAGGTTTGTTATCGCAGCTTCGCGATTAAACAGTTTTACTGCTACTTGGTGAATGGTTGCCGATTCGCTGTGCATATAGGGCATAAATAGAAAAGGGACTTGTTTGGATTTTAGTGCGGTATCGACCCGTTGGGCAACGGCTTCTTGGGCGAGCACTAAGGCTATCGCATCGGCTTCGAATGCGGCAGGCGTATCGCGGTAAATATTACGGGAAAATTGATCGAGCACTATTATCTCAGCCAATCGACCTTGAGGCGTGATTCGCCAATGTGAAAGTTCTCCCCGTTTAGCTTGAAGTAGTACACCTTCGAAGCGCTGTTTTATCTGGGTATCAAATTCAACATCTTTAATCCACCAGAGCTTTGGGTCAATGTCTTCAAACCAAAATGTCAGTATTTGGTCTGCTGTGATTGTCTGGCTCATTTTAGCCTTTCTTCATAGGTGTTGAGTGATATTAGAAATAACAGTTGTTGGGGGAGGATGACAAGTCGTTTCGTTTGATTTAAGTGCAGATTTGTTATCTGATGATCTTGTCGCGAACCGTAAGTATTTAGCATTGGCTATTGCCTTATTGACTGAATATAAAGTAGTTTTGATGATAATTACTTTTGTTTCCAGACAGGTCATCCTATGTCACTTTCAATGCCAGCATCCCAACAGGTTTCAAAGCAAAATAAAGCGTTTCTGCGTAAGTTATATTTGGCGCATTTAATGGATGATGACCGCCATAATCTTTTATCACTCAATAAGTTAACCGGAATGCCTCGCCGAACTTTACAGGATGCTATCGCAGCTTTTGAGGATATAGGTATTCGAGTCGAGTTTGTGCAGGAAGGCAGCCGTAACAATTCAGGTTATTACCGCATAGTCACCTGGGGGCCGATCAGCAGCGCTTGGGTCGATACCCATCTAAGCGAAATCGCTGAGCTGATAGGGTTTTACGAGAAGTCAATTTAAACGCTGTTTGTTACCAAGGACGAATTTGAGAACTCTTCAACTGTTAGGTTTTATTCTTGCCATCGCAGGCGTCATTTTGGGATATATAACGCTAGCATCTATTGACGGTCAAACATCTGAAGCTTCTGCTGGGGCTGCGGGTTTAGGCATGATTTTTATGGTATTACCAGCCTTTGGCTGTTCTGCGTTAATGTTGGTACCTTCTTCTTTAACATTATGCAAATCAGAAGTAAGGCTACGTACATATTTTAAAGGGAGTTTTTGGTTGAGTCTGTGGAAATTGAATTTAGTTATTTCTGCTGTATATATTCTTGTTACTCTTTATGTAGGCTGTTTATGGCTACAAATCAGCATTGGTCGCTAACGAGTGAATCATCTTGTTCATAATGTGTTCATTTTTTAGGCTTAACCTTCAACGCGAGTCTCACCCGAGGATATTGCATTCGTTTGCATAGATATTTGAGCATTTTCTCTTCGTTACTCCTTTGCCAATTTTCTGGCCTGACCAGCCTAAACTCCCTATAATCGGCTGCAAATGTCATCACGTTACATAGTGTTTACATCTAAATACCCTACATACTTAAAATAAAAAGGAACCTTGTTCCATGTTAGAAAAACTGTTCAAACTGAAACAAAATCAAACGAGCATCAAGCAGGAAGCGGTCGCAGGTTTGACAACATTTATGACTATGGCCTACATCATTTTTGTGAACCCAATGATGTTAGCCGATGCGGGCATGGACCATGGTGCTGTATTTGTGGCGACCTGTTTGGCTGCGGCTGTCGGCTGTTTGGTTATGGGTCTGATGGCGAATTATCCCATTGCGCTTGCTCCAGGTATGGGACTTAATGCCTTTTTTACCTACACAGTCGTGGGTGAAATGGGTTACAGCTGGGAGACTGCGTTAGGCGCAGTGTTCCTGTCGGGAATTTGCTTTTTAATCTTGTCCTTAGTGCGTATTCGAGAATGGATTGTAAATAGTATTCCCATGTCGTTACGTATCGGTATTGCTGCAGGTATTGGTTTGTTCCTTGCACTGATTGGCCTTAAGAGCGCCGGTATTGTGGTGGCAAGTCCTGCTACGCTAGTGACACTTGGCGATATCACGGCATTTCCGGCGGTTATGGCTGTGCTGGGCTTTTTCCTCATTATTGCTATGGTGCAGCGGGGAATGAAGTCGGCGGTGATTGCCAGTATTCTGATTATCACTGGCCTAGGATTAGTGTTTGGTGATGTGCAGTATCAGGGCATTGTATCAATGCCACCTTCAATCGCACCTACATTTATGAAGATGGATTTATCCCAAGTATTTGAAGTAACTATGCTATCAGTCGTTTTTGCCTTCTTATTTGTGGATCTCTTCGATACCTCTGGCACCTTAGTGGCGGTTGCACAGCGCGGTGGTTTTCTCGATGATAAAGGCCGTTTACCACGTCTGAATCGTGCCTTGACCGCTGACAGTTTAGCAACGATTGCGGGGGCGGCTTTTGGCACTTCCACCACGACAAGTTATATCGAAAGCACCGCGGGTGTGAGCGCAGGTGGTCGTACTGGTTTAACGGCCGTTGTGGTGGGATTACTCTTCATTGCTGCGTTATTTTTATCGCCATTGGCGGGGATGATCCCGGCTTATGCGACTGCGGGCACACTGTTTTATGTAGCGATTTTGATGATGTCGGGGCTGGTGCATGTCGAATGGGAAGATTTGACTGAAGCCGCGCCTGTGGTGGTTGTGTGTATTTTAATGCCGCTGACGTTTTCTATCGCGACGGGCATTGCCTTTGGGATCATCTCATATGCAGCAATCAAATTACTCACAGGTCGCTTTAGCGATCTTAATGTGGGCATTTTAGTATTAGCCGCATTGTTTGTAGCTAAGTTTGTCTATGGTTGATGCTGTCGATTAATTCACCTGCACAGTAAAAACTCGCAGCGTAGATTGTTTACATTTTTTGAGGGCCATCTAATCGATGGCCCTTTTTAATGCGCGATTCTAAGCAAAAACGAAAATTTATCTCGAGTTAATAACTCCTTGCTACCAATTACTCAGCGGATTAGGTATAAGGATTGTTCGGTTATTTTGTTACAAATGAATAATGAACTTAAGTGAGATTGCGTATCGCCGCGTGGTAGTGAAGTTAGGGACGAGTGTGCTGACCTCTGGCAGTAAACAGCTAGATAAAGCCCACATGGTTGAGCTTGCTCGTCAAATGGCCGCACTGATGAAGTCAGGGGTCGAAGTCGTATTATGCACCTCAGGGGCAATTGCCGCTGGGCGCGAACATCTCCAATACCCGACGCTGCCCGACACTATGGCCAATAAGCAATTGTTAGCCGCTGTCGGGCAAAGTCAGTTGATCCTCGCTTGGGCACAACTCTTTAGTATTTATGGGCTGCATGTGGGCCAATTGCTGCTGACCCGTGCCGATCTGCAGGATAGAGAACGCTACCTTAATGCTCGTGACACGCTCAATGCCTTGTTAGCGAATAATATTGTGCCGATCATCAATGAAAACGATGCCGTTGCCACCAATGAGATCAAAGTGGGCGATAACGACAATTTATCGGCGCGCGCAGCACTCTTATGCGATGCTGACTTATTGATTTTACTGACGGATCAAAAGGGCTTATTCGATGCGGATCCACGCACTAACCCGAACGCTAAGTTGATTTCACAGGTGGTGAAGATTGATGACAGCCTGCGTATGCTGGCGGGCGGTTCTGTATCGGGTTTAGGCACAGGTGGTATGTCGACTAAATTGGAAGCGGCGGATATTGCTCGCCGTGCTGGCATCGAAGTGGTTATCGCCTCAGGCCATCACCCAGATGTGATCAAAAAAGTGGTCGCCAAAGAGTCCGTCGGTACTCACTTTAGTGCCATCGAAAATCCGCTCGAAAGCCGCAAACAGTGGATTCTAGCGGGACCTGCAACTCAAGGTTCTTTAGTGCTTGATGCGGGCGCGGTCAAAGCCGTGACTGACAAGGGCCGCAGTCTATTGTCTAAAGGTATCGTAGGCGTTAAAGGTCAGTTTGAACGTGGTGCGACGCTACAATTAGTTGATCAACAAGGTAAAGTGATTGCTAAAGGGATGACACGATACTGTGGCCAAGCCCTGAGTTTGATTGCGGGTAAGCATTCCGACGAGATCGAGTCTGTACTCGGTTACGATTATGGTGACGCAATAGTGCACCGCAACGACATGGTTGTCTTATAAGCGAGGTCTGTTTTGAGTCAAATGAATCAAGATCAGTATTTACAGCAACTTGGCCAAAATGCCAAACAGGCCAGTTATGCTTTAGCCAATTTAACGGCGAGCCAAAAGGCTGACTTACTCGAAGCTATTGCCGATGCGCTGACGGCAAACTCCGCCGCCATTTTAGCGGCTAATGCTAAAGACGTTGCCGCCGCTAAGAACGATGGATTAACTGAGGCGATGATCGACAGACTGTTGCTCGATGATGCGCGTTTAGCGGGCATTATCGGTGATATCAGCGATGTGATCCGCCTTGCCGATCCCGTGGGCGAAGAGTTTGGCAGCAAGTTATTAGATAACGGTTTAAGGCTGACTCGTCGCCGCGTACCGCTGGGCGTGATTGGGGTTATCTACGAGGCGCGCCCGAATGTGACTGTCGATATCGCGGTACTTGCCCTTAAAACGGGTAATGCGGTGATCCTCCGTGGCGGAAAAGAAACCCTTGAATCGAATAAGCTTATCAGCGAAGTGATCCGCGGCGCGATTGTCGCCCAAGGTTTGCCCATAGATGTGGTGCAATTTATTGATTCTTCAGACAGAGCCCTAGTGACAGGTTTACTTAAGCTCGATCAATATGTCGACATGATAGTGCCGCGCGGCGGTCAAGCATTGCAGCGCTTATGTGCCGAGCAAGCGACGATTCCAGTGATTTTAGGCGGCATTGGTATTTGCCACTTGTATGTCGATAAAAATGCCGACCTTGAGCGTGCCTTAGGCGTAATCGCTAATGCCAAAGTGCAGCGTCCAACTGTGTGCAATGCCCTTGATACCTTGCTGGTGGATGAGCGCGTGGCGAGCAGCTTTGTACCGCAAATTGCCGAGTATCTGCATCGTTTAGGCGTGCGTTTTTCAGTTTGTGACACAAGTTTTAGTCTACTGGATGGTTTAGGGTTCGATGTGACGCTTGCTAAGGCTGAGGATTTTGGTATTGAATGGCTGTCATTAACCTTAGGTATCAAAGTCGTGGGCGATATCGATGCCGCTGTTAGCCATATTCGCCAGTATTCTAGCGGCCATTCGGAAGCCATTTTGACCGATGATATTCATGCAGCGGCGCACTTTATGAATGAAGTGAACTCAGCCGCCGTGTATGTGAATGCCAGTACTCGTTTTACCGATGGCGGTCAGTTTGGTCTTGGCGCTGAAGTGGCTGTGAGCACGCAAAAACTGCACGCCCGCGGTCCAATGGGGCTTGAGGCATTAACCACATATAAGTGGTTAGCTTGGGGTGATTACACCAGTCGTGTTTAGCGGTAAATACTGATAAACCCAAAGCCGTTAACGCATTGCGTTGACGGCTTTTTTGTTTGCGGTATCCAACTGAATAGCGACATCAATATGTTTGGCTAACGAGTTTAGCTGCTTATGGTGAGCGGGGTATAAGTAACAAGTAACCAGATACAGAAAAATATCGTCGACATAACGACAGTAAATTTACGAAAGGCCTTGATGTATTCCAAGGTATAAATAAAGTACTTTTCTTGTACTCTGCGAGTGAGTAAAACCGAAGGCAGCATAAAACTGCAATAGAGCATGACTACCATAGTGGTAAAACTGTTTCCCCAGAAATGCTCATAAATAAATAAGGCGATGCAGAGTAGCATGGCGCACCAACTGATAGGGCTGATGCTATTTTCTGGATTCCATTGGGTTGATTTTTCCATCTGACTATCCTTAGTCGATTTGTACCTCAGTACAATTTATAGACGGATATCTCGACTTTATCAAACGCTTTCCACGGTTAGACTCAGTACGCTGGCCAGTTTGTTGCCGTTTGAGCCTTGTTCACCATTTATCCAATATGAGCGCGTACGACTTAAAGTGGAGTGAATTGCTTACTTAACGTTGAATGACTTGTGCTTAATGTGGTCGAGATAGCTTAAAGCATCTAGCTTAAAGTGTCTTGATATCGGCAAATTCGCCTTTGCAAAGCAGGGCTAAGTCTGTGGCCGCTAAGCTTATCTCTAAACCGCGTCTGCCCGCGCTGACATAAATCCTGTCGAAGCCTTGAGCGCTGGCATCAATCAAGGTTGGCAATTGTTTCTTCTGCGCTAAGGGACTAATACCGCCAACCAGATAGCCTGAGGATTTTTGTGCTAGGTCGGCATCGGCCATTTGTAGTTTCTTTTGTCTTAAGCATTTAGCTACGGCTTTTAGATTAAGCTGATGATCGACGGGCACTAGCGCGACGGCAATCGGCGCATGGGCTTTGTCGATGGCAACTAAAAGGGTTTTAAACACTTGTGCGGGTTCGAGCCCTAAGGTGTTAGCGGCTTCTTCGCCGTAGGCGGCGCAGTGTGGATCGTGGCTGTACTCTAAGATATCAAACGCGATCTTGGCTTTTTTAGCCAATCGGACGGCCGGGGTCATTTTATACTCCTTCACAAAACGGGGGATATTAGCGCTTAATCTTGGCTTAAAATGTTAGCCAGCTCTTTTAATTGGCTCATTGCCGTGAGCTAACATTATTTAAGGCTGTTACTCAACGATTATTCCGCTAGCTTTGTGCTTATCTTGTTTTTACGCTCTAAATAACGGGGCAGAAGTTGCTGCAACATCATCCCCGATAAAATAAAGGCTAGGCCGAGATAGGTTGCCATCGCAATCGTTTCTTGCAAAATCCACGCGATAAAACCAATCGACATCACAGGGGATAAAAACACCATAGTGCTGATGTTCGCGGTGCGAGTGGCGGTTTTCAGCGCCATTAACCAGAGCACGAAGGTAATGCCCATCTCAAATAAGCCCACATACATACCTGCAAATATCGCCTTAATACTAAAACTGGGCAGGGTATCTGTCAGCACTAAGGTGACGGCAACAAAAGGTAAGCCGATAAGAAAACTCAATAATAAACTGACCACGGGATCGCCTTGATCTTTAGTGTTGACGATCCAATATAGGCACCAGAGTAAAGTGCTGGTGAGAGCAAGACCGATACCGAGTGGGCTATCAAAACTAAAGCCGCTGATATCGCCGCCGGTGGCAATGATAAATACCCCAGTGTAGGCAATCAGCGCCGCAGCAATGTCGCTCTTACGCAAATGTTGCTTTAACAAAGGCGCGGCAAGTAACGGCAGTAATACCGCCCAAGTGTAATTAAGTGACAACGCTTGCTGCGCTGGCAGTAAGGAATACGCTTTAAATAGCACGACATAGTAGAGGAAGGGATTGATGAGTCCAGTCACCAGATAAAACATGGGGCGGCGTAAAAACTGTTGCTTGAGTAAGGAAAGATTTTTTTGCCAAGCAAGGATTCCGGCAAGGGCAATAATCGACGTGAGCACGGCAACAAACACCAGTTGCAGCGGTGTGTAGTAACTCAAGGCAATCTTAAAGGCCGTGGCCACTGTAGACCAGAGAAAGACCGCCGCCATGCCATACACGTACGCTAAATTCGAAGACTTCACTCTGCTACCTTACATGGATAAACATCCGCCAAATGTGGGCAGATTGAATAACAGCTTGGGTTGATAAGCAAGACTATTTTATGTGATTGGATATTTTATCCCGCTGTAGATGCGAGAAAGATAAATCAGAAAATTTTTTTGTTCGCCCTTGTAATTAAATTCCCTGTCCCAATATAGGTATCAAGGCAGAGAAGGTGGCCAACGATGGACTTGATATTTAAACCGTCTAGCCCCATATCAAAACCAACTAAACAAATTTAGATTGAATGAAATTTTTCGGAGGACCTCATGGGTAAAATTATTGGTATCGACTTAGGCACAACAAACTCTTGTGTAGCTGTCCTCGATGGTGGCAAAGCACGTGTGTTAGAAAACGCTGAAGGCGATCGCACAACCCCGTCAATCATCGCTTATACAGATGATGAAACCATTGTCGGTTCGCCAGCAAAACGTCAAGCTGTGACTAACCCGACTAACACATTCTTCGCGATTAAGCGTTTGATTGGTCGTCGCTTTAAAGATGACGAAGTCCAACGTGACGTGAACATCATGCCATTCAAAATCATTGCAGCCGACAACGGTGATGCATGGGTTGAATCGCGTGGCAACAAGATGGCTCCACCACAAGTTTCTGCAGAAATCTTGAAAAAGATGAAGAAAACCGCAGAAGACTTTTTAGGTGAAGAAGTAACTGAAGCGGTTATTACTGTTCCTGCTTACTTTAACGATTCACAACGTCAAGCGACTAAAGATGCGGGTCGTATCGCAGGTCTTGATGTTAAACGTATTATCAACGAACCAACGGCTGCAGCATTAGCCTACGGTATCGATAAGAAACAAGGCGACAACATTGTTGCAGTATACGATTTAGGTGGTGGTACATTCGATATCTCTATCATCGAAATCGACAGCAACGATGGCGACCAAACATTTGAAGTGTTGGCAACCAACGGTGACACCCACTTAGGTGGTGAAGACTTTGACAACCGTTTGATCAACTACTTAGCTGACGAATTCAAGAAAGAGCAAGGCTTAGATCTGCGTAAAGATCCATTAGCAATGCAACGTCTGAAAGAAGCAGCAGAAAAAGCGAAAATTGAACTTTCAAGCACCAACCACACTGAAGTGAACCTGCCATACATCACGGCAGACGCAACAGGTCCTAAGCATTTAGTGATTAAAATCACTCGTGCTAAATTGGAATCACTGGTTGAAGACTTGATTATCCGTACATTAGAGCCACTAAAAGTTGCCCTGGCTGATGCAGATTTATCTGTAACAGACATCAACGAAGTGATTCTAGTGGGTGGTCAAACACGTATGCCTAAGGTTCAAGAAGCAGTGACAAACTTCTTCGGCAAAGAACCTCGTAAAGACGTGAACCCAGACGAAGCGGTAGCCGTAGGTGCTGCAATTCAAGCGGGCGTACTGTCAGGCGACGTGAAAGACGTATTACTGTTAGACGTAACACCACTGTCTCTGGGTATCGAAACCATGGGCAGCGTGATGACTAAGTTGATTGAAAAGAACACTACTATTCCTACTAAGGCGCAGCAAGTGTTCTCAACAGCCGATGACAACCAAAACGCAGTGACGATTCACGTACTGCAAGGTGAGCGTAAGCAAGCGAGCGCGAACAAGTCATTAGGCCAGTTCAACTTAGACGGTATTGAGCCAGCTCCACGTGGCCAGCCACAAATTGAAGTGATGTTCGACATCGATGCCGATGGTATTCTGCATGTGTCTGCGACAGACAAGAAAACCGGCAAGAAACAAAACATCACCATCAAAGCTTCTTCTGGCTTAAGCGAAGAAGAAGTGGCGCAAATGGTACGTGATGCCGAAGCTCACGCAGATGAAGACAAGAAGTTTGAAGAGTTAGTGCAAGCACGCAACCAAGCTGACGGCTTAGTCCACGCGACTAAGAAACAAGTGGAAGAAGCGGGTGATGCATTGCCAAGCGAAGACAAAGAGAAAATCCAAGCTGCTATGGCCGCTGTTGACACTGCCAGCAAAGGCAATGACAAAGAAGCCATTGAAAAGGCAACTCAAAACTTGATCGAAGCATCTGCTAAGCTGATGGAAATCGCTCAAGCTAAGTCTCAAGCTCAAGGCGGCGACAATGCCGACGCGGGCAAACAGGCTAACGCTGCTGCCGATGACGTTGTCGATGCTGAATTCGAAGAAGTGAAAGACGACAAGAAATAATGACTTGTTTTCAATCAAATAGATTGATTTCAAAGCGTTAATTTCTAGGCGGGCGTTACGGGGCAACCCTAACGCCCGTTTGTTCAACGCCAGCTGAGAAGCATGAGATTATGTCAAAGCGAGATTATTACGAAGTATTAGGTGTCAGTCGTGACACCAGCGAACGTGAAATTAAAAAGGCCTACAAACGTCTGGCCATGAAATTTCACCCAGATCGCAACCCAGGCGACAAAACCGCAGAAGCTAACTTTAAAGAAATTAAAGAAGCCTACGAGATCCTAACCGACGCCGACAAAAAAGCGGCCTACGACCAATTTGGTCATGCGGGTGTGGATCCTAATCGCGGTGGCGGTGGTTACGGTGGTGGTCAAGGCGATTTCGGTGATATTTTCGGTGATGTCTTTGGCGATATTTTCGGCGGTGGACGTCGTGGTGGCGGTCAACGCCAAGCGGCCCGCGGCTCAGATTTACGTTACAACCTAGAGTTATCACTGGAAGAAGCCGTTAAAGGCTTAACCAAAGAACTGCGTATCCCAACGCTGGCGACTTGCGATCTATGTGAAGGCAGCGGCGCTAAAAAAGGCACCTCTGCAACCACTTGTGGCACCTGTCATGGTCAAGGCCAAGTCCAAATGCGCCAAGGTTTCTTTGCGGTGCAGCAGCCTTGTCCAACCTGTCATGGCCGCGGTAAGATCATCAAAGATCCTTGCACTAAGTGTCATGGCGATGGCCGTGTTGAAAAGAGCAAAACCTTATCGGTTAAGATCCCAGCCGGCGTTGATACGGGCGACCGTATTCGTTTAGCGGGTGAAGGCGAAGCGGGTGAGTTTGGTGCGCCTCCAGGGGATTTATACGTTCAGGTCAGCGTGCGTGAGCATGCGATTTTCGTCCGTGATGGCAACAACCTTTACTGCGAAGTGCCGATATCCTTCAGTAAAGCGGCCCTAGGCGGTGAGATTGAAGTGCCAACACTGGATGGTAAAGTCAGCCTGAAGATCCCAGCCGAAACGCAAACGGGCCGTATGTTCCGTTTACGTGGCAAAGGCGTCAAGTCGGTTCGCAGCCATGCGGTAGGCGACTTGCTCTGCAAAGTGGTTATGGAAACCCCAGTTAACTTAAACGATCGTCAAAAAGAACTGTTACGCGAATTTGAAGCCACCTTAACTGGTGAGTCGAAAAAACACAGCCCAAAGGCTGAGGGCTTTTTCGATGGCGTGAAAAAGTTCTTTCAAGATCTGAATAGCTAACTTGGTCTAGTGTCGCAGAGGTTAGCTGCGCACTAGAAGAAAAAAGCCCTGCAATGGTTAACCTTGCAGGGCTTTTTTATATTCGGATTTATGCCCAAATATTAAAGTGTTTAAAGTTGAAGCAGCCTGCGGTGGTGTTTCACCAATTAGCTGCTTAATTGTCCTGTGTCGTACTTCGGAGTTGAATTCGGAATCAAGCAGTTGCTATAAAACAAAATGACTATGACCGTAAATAGCGTTACTATAATGAAAAGTAACACTTAATATGCACCGTAACTGCTAATGAGAGAGTAATTATGGATTCAATAACTGGAGAATATGGACAAATCAGAAAACCCTTAATTTACTATAAGGGAAATCTCGTAGCATTGAATATATCTGAAGAGTCTGAGTCATATTTTGGCGGTAACTTACCATTAATATCTAACTTTCCCGAGACAGCGAAGTTACATCTTTTGTTTACATTAAACAGAGATATATTAGATTTATTCGACAACATCCAGTTTTCTAGCATAGCACTGAAGGATCCCCTCATAAATCAGCCATAGCATAGCCATATTTGAGCAACTGATTGGCGAATAATACCCAGGCCGCCAGCAATTCTTTCTCCGTGATTTGATAATCAGGCCGCCTGAGTACCTCCAATCCCAAGCGAATCGTTGAGAGTACCGTTCGATGCCCAATGGTATTGGCCTGAAAATGCTTATCCCAGCCCTGTTGCTGTGCGTGTAAACCAACTAGCCACAACAGGCATTGAA
>NZ_JAKKRO010000063.1:0-30166 GCF_025654235.1 Shewanella sp. SM32
TGGTTCAATGCCTGTTGTGGCTAGTTGGTTTACACGCACAGCAACAGGGCTGGGATAAGCATTTTCAGGCCAATACCATTGGGCATCGAACGGTACTCTCAACGATTCGCTTGGGATTGGAGGTACTCAGGCGGCCTGATTATCAAATCACGGAGAAAGAATTGCTGGCGGCCTGGGTATTATTCGCCAATCAGTTGCTCAAATATGGCTATGCTATGGCTGATTTATGAGGGGATCCTTCAGCACTTGTTATCGGCCTTGCAGTTGATTTTATAGTTGAATTTAAGTCTGAATCGATTTTTATGCAGATGAATATTTTTAGCTTCAAGTTATTATTTTCGTTACTTAGCATGCTCTGTGTGTATATTGCTATTGCAGTCACTTTTAATTTGAAACTGTTACCTATGCTTATAGGTAAAGATTATCCGTCAAATTACTTTAAATGGTCTAAATTTCGACTTATAGAAGTTTTCTTTTTATTTAACTTATGGGCTATGGGTCATTTTCAATATTTCACCGTCGTAATAGTTAATTTAGCTTTGGTTGAGTTGATACACTTATATTTAGTTTATAGAAGTATCAATAATAAGCTTGAGTCTACTATATAAATTGGTAAGTTGAGGACAATAAGGCGTGTGGAGTTGGCATAACTCTTTCAATGCGAAAAGTTAACTCTAATGCCACAGAAGTTCACCGATCCCCCTGCGAAGTTGTCGAAATACGCAGATAAAAATGCCGTGGTGACATCATGGATGATGGCGCAGGCTCGGGGGCACATGGATGTGCCATCTGAGCCGTTAGGCGATTTTTATTGGAGTATGAGACAGGTAACTAATGCATGTAACTTCGCTAGGGGCGGCAAGGGGAGATGCAAGAGGGGGATTGCTGTTGATCCCCTTCTTGCCCTGGTGTGGAATGGAATTCCACGACTTTGATTTTTTATTTTGATTTTTTATTTTGATTTTAAAGTTAGACATTAAAACTAAAAATAAGGGGCTACGACTCAGCCCCTTAATCGCGCATTTGTCTAATCTCCCAAGTGAAACTTGGGTACTAATGAGTACCAATGATTACTCAGGATCACTCCCTACTCAGGATCATAATCCAACACTGGCGCCAGCCACTTCTCCGTTTCCGCAATGCTCATCCCTTTGCGCTTCGCGTAATCTTCCACTTGATCGCGGCCGATATTACTCACGCCAAAGTAGCGGGATTTCGGGTGGGCGAAATACCAGCCCGATACTGCCGCTGTGGGGAACATGGCGTAGCTTTCGGTGATGTTCAAGTCGATGGTTTCATCGGGCTTGAGCAAGTCCCATAACAAACCTTTTTCTGTGTGGTCTGGGCAAGCTGGGTAGCCCGGTGCGGGGCGTATACCTTTGTATTTCTCGCGGATTAAGGCTTCGTTGCTTAACTGCTCATCGGCCGCATAACCCCAAAACTCTTTACGTACCCGTTCGTGCATCCGCTCGGCAAAGGCTTCGGCCAAACGGTCGGCTAAGCATTTGAGCATGATGGCGTTGTAGTCGTCGTGGTTGGCTTCAAAACGTGCCACATGTTCGTCTATGCCATGGCCTGTGGTCACCGCAAAGCCGCCCATGTAATCGGCGACGCCTGAGTCTTTTGGCGCAACAAAGTCGGATAGGCAGAAGTTGTCATTGCCGACACGCTCAAGCTGCATCCGCAGGTGATGTGTGGTCATTTCGACTGTGGTGCGCGACTCATCTGTGTAGAGTTCAATGTCGTCGTAATTGACGGTATTGGCAGGGAATAAGCCGATAACGGCTTTCGCCGTGAGCCACTTTTCTTCGATGATTTGTTTGAGCATGGCCTGACCATCGGCGAACAGCTTTTGCGCCTCGACGCCGACCACTTTATCGGTGAGGATTTCAGGGTAATGGCCATGCAGTTCCCACGAGCGGAAAAACGGTGTCCAGTCGATACGCTCGACTAAATCTTCTAACGGATAATTATCAAACACTTGGCGACCGAGCACGTTTGGCGTGAACGGGGTGTAATTGGCCCAATCGTGTTGGCAGCGGTTTTCACGGGCCGCTTCGAGTGAGACTATCTCTTTGCGCTTGGCTTGGGATAGGCGCTTAGTGCGCATGTCGTCGTATTCGGCATAGGTTTCGTCTATGGTCGCTTGGCGAGTCTCGTTGTTGATGAGCTTACTCACCATAGGCACGGCGCGGGACGCATCGGCGATATAAATGGCGCCATGAGGATAATGGGGCGCAATCTTCACCGCAGTGTGGATTTTCGAGCAAGTGGCGCCGCCGATAATCGCCGGAATGGTTAAGCCTTCACGGTGGAAGGTTTTCACGTTATGCACCATCTCGTCCAGACTCGGCGTGATGAGGCCCGACATGCCGATGATATCGATATTGTGTTCTTTCACGGCGTCGAGAATTCGCTCTACCGACACCATCACACCTAAATCGAATACCTCAAAACCGTTACAGGCGAGCACCACGCCGACGATATTCTTGCCGATATCGTGCACGTCACCTTTTACTGTCACCATCAAAATCTTGCCATTCGATTGGCCTTCGACCTTTTCTAGCTCGATATAAGGGTTTAAGTAAGCCACGGCTTTTTTCATCACCCGCGCCGATTTCACCACCTGCGGCAGGAACATCTTGCCCGAGCCGAACAAGTCGCCGACCACGTTCATGCCGTCCATCAAGGCGCCTTCAATCACATCCAGTGGACGTTTCGCTTCTTGGCGGGCGGCTTCGGTATCTTCATCGATAAATTCGGTAATGCCTTTGACGAGCGCATGGGATAAGCGTTGGCTTACTGGCCAGCTGCGCCATTCTAAATCTTCTTTCTTGCCCACCTGCGCGCCATCACCGCGGAATTTCTCTGCGATTTCAAGTAACTGCTCAGTATTGCTCGAGCCTTCCACTGGGCAGGGCAAGTTAAGCACCACGTTTTCGACCCGCACTTTAAGCTCAGGATCGATATCGTCGTAAATGGCTAACTGACCCGCGTTGACAATGCCCATGTCCATGCCGACTTTGATGGCGTGGTAGAGGAATACCGCGTGAATTGCTTCGCGCACTGGGTTGTTACCGCGGAACGAGAACGACACGTTCGATACGCCGCCCGAAATCATCGCGTGGGGCAGGGTGGCTTTAATCGCTTTAATGGCATCAATAAAATCGACTGCATAGTTGTCGTGTTCATCGATACCAGTGGAGATGGCGAAAATATTCGGGTCGAAGATGATGTCTTCTGGCGGAAAGCCGACTTTATCGACCAACACGCGGTAGGCGCGGGTACAGATTTCGATTTTACGCGCCTTAGTGTCGGCCTGACCTTGCTCGTCGAATGCCATGATAATGGCCGCCGCGCCGTAGCGTTTCACTAAGGTGGCTTGATCAATAAACTTGGCTTCGCCTTCTTTGAGGGAAATCGAGTTAACTATGCCCTTGCCTTGAATACATTTGAGGCCAGCTTCGATCACTTCCCACTTAGAGGAGTCGATCATAATAGGTACGCGGCTGATGTCGGGCTCAGAGGCAATCAAGTTTAAAAACTTGTGCATGATCTCGGCGCCATCGAGCATGCCTTCGTCCATGTTGATGTCGATGATTTGCGCGCCGCTTTCGACCTGCTCGCGGGCGACATCGAGCGCTTGCTCAAACTTGCCTTCTTTGATCAACTTTAAAAACTTGGCCGAACCTGTGACGTTGGTGCGCTCACCCACGTTAACGAACAGGGATTGGGCGTCGATAGTCAGTGGTTCCAAACCGGCCAAGCGGCAAGCGACCGGAATGTCTGGCAAAATACGTGGATCGTGACGGCTCACCGCTTCGCGGATCACGCGGATATGTTCAGGCGTACTACCACAACAACCCCCGATAATATTAAGCATGCCTTCGCGCGCCCAATCTTCGATCACGTTCGCCATGTCCTCTGGGGTTTCATCGTAACCGCCAAACTCGTTCGGCAGGCCTGCATTCGGATGCGCCGACACATAACACTCACTGATGCGGGATAATTCTTCCACATAGGGGCGTAATTCTTTTGGCCCAAGTGCACAGTTAAGACCGATAGATAAGGGCTTGATATGGCGAAGGGAATTGTAAAAGGCTTCGGTCGTTTGGCCAGTCAGTGTGCGGCCAGAGGCATCGGTAATGGTGCCCGAAATCATGATCGGCAATCTGTCTTTAGAATGCTGACCAAATAAGTCATCAAATACCGATTCAATCGCAAACAGTGCGGCTTTGGCATTTAAGGTATCAAATATGGTCTCGACCATAATGATATCCGCGCCGCCCTCAATCAGCGCCTTAGTGGATTCTTTGTAAGCAGTCACTAACTCATCGAAGCTGACGTTGCGATAGCCTGGGTCGTTCACATCAGGGCTAATCGAACACGTACGGTTAGTGGGGCCTAACACACCGGCGACGTAGCGTGGAATGCCTGTGGCAGCAAAGGCTTCATCACAAGCTTCACGGGCGAGGCGCGCGCCGACTAAGTTAATTTCGGCGGACAGCGACTGCATGTCGTAGTCGGCCATGGCGATGGTGGTGGCGTTAAAGGTGTTGGTTTCAATGATGTCGGCACCGGCGTTTAAGTAGTCGGTGTGAATTTGTTTGATGATGTGAGGTTGTGACAAGACCAAGAGGTCGTTGTTACCTTTGACATCCGTATGCCAATCTTTAAAGCGTTCGCCGCGATAGTCCTCTTCTTCCAGCTTGTAGCCTTGGATCATAGTGCCCATGGCACCGTCTAAGATCAGAATGCGCTCTGCAAGCTGTTTGCGAATGTCTGCTAATATTTGGCTGGCTTTGGTTGAGGGTATCGTCATAAATAATTACCTTAAATACAGCTAAGTTAAGTCCAAAAATCGGCCATTGTTATGCTAAGTGCATTTTATTGTCGTCTGCCGACATTTTTTGAATACTTGTTCTTAAAAATTTGCTTTGGACATTTAAACGTATAGACGTCCATAATACGCGACTTATGATTGTCAGGGCAAGATGAAAGTCAAAGGCATTAGGAGCGAGAATCGAGAATCAAGAATTTAGGCACTTGGCTTGAGTTCCTAGCATCTAGTCCCTAACTAAAAAGGCATATATGAAACAAGTTCGGTTGTTATTGTTACGCCACGGTGAGTGTGAAGGCGGCGCTATTTTGCGGGGTCGTGTGGATGTGCCTTTGAGTAAAAAGGGTTGGCAACAAATGTCGGCAGCAGTTGAGTCACAGGCCAGCGTGTGTAGCGCGATTTATAGCTCGATTTCACGCCGCTGCGCCGATTTTGCCCACGCTTTTGCCGCCGAGTTGCATTCGACGGCGGCACTGATATCTGAGTCAAGGCCATTGCAGGCGCAGTGTTTGTCGGGTTTACAGGAAATTGATTTTGGTGATTGGGACGGTTGTCGGCTCGATGAACTGTATCAACAAGAGGGCGAACGCTTAGCTGCGTATTGGCAAAACCCTTGGCAAACTCCGCTGCCTAATGGTGAAACTATGGCAAGTTTTGAGTCGCGGGTGAATGGGACGATTGACCAGATACTCGCCGCCGAGTTTGAACGATTGACCCTTGACTCACATAAAATGGGTAATGAAAACAGTGCCGTTAATGAAACCGCTGACAATATGCCAGCCACTCAAGTGTGGGTCGTGACCCACGGCGGGGTGATCCGTCACTTAATGGCGCGTGCCCTAGGGGTTGAACGGGCGGTGGGGTTTTATAGTCAACTCGATTTACCCGTGGCGGCCGTGGTGAGCATTAATGTGCTGCAAGATGAACAGGGTGTCTGCTATTGGCGTTTAGATTGGCCTAGTGGGCGCAGGTGTTGAGGCCTTATTTCACTATCTCGGCGCTATCATGTAGGCGTGATCGTTTGGCGAGAATAAGCTGACATGAAAATATTCTGATTTAAACAGCATTGCCTAATGGTATAGATGTAGGATAATGCTTTTCCCTGACGTTTGAACCAGATAGCGTATTACATGCGCAATGAGTGATAACGTCGCAGAAATAGGTGTTGGGAATAGACTCTCTTTGTTCGAATCGCTCCGTTGTTTTAATTCACAGTGGCGTTGTTAACAAAGAGCATATCAACCCAAACATAATAGGGAATCGGGGAACTGCTCGTCAGTCAGCCCGAACTGTGCCCGCAACTGTGAGTAGTGAAAAAGATCTCGAATCTTCTTCCCTACGAGTCAGGAGACCTGCCTATTTCTGTTATCGCTGCGTGCAGCCTTAGTTCTCGAGCGGGTGACTCGAGGGAGCAGATGACAATATGCACAACCTTTTTTATACAGGTTTGGACTCGATAGGAGCGCCGCTTAGGTGAAACTTTCCGCAATCCAAACTAATAGCCCCGTGAATGACACTAACCCATCATTGAGCCCGTCAGTCGCGCTCAATGTGAGTCATTTGAGCTGGTGTATCGATGGCAAAACCATACTTTCCGATATTAACTTTACGCTGCCAATGGGGCAGATGCTGGGGTTGATTGGCCCTAACGGTGCGGGCAAGTCCAGTTTGCTGCGCTGTTTGTATCGGTTTGTTCGCCCGACTCAGGGCAAAATTACCCTTTTTGATCAAGATATTGAGCGCTTGTCGCCCAAGGCGTTTGCCTGTCGCGTCGCCGTAGTGCAGCAGGATACACCGCACTATTTTGACCTCACCACAGAGCAATTGGTCAGCATGGGCTTAACGCCCCACAAGGGCATGTTTGATACCAATTCGAGCTGTGATACTGAGCGTATTGCTAAGGCTTTAGAGAAAGTTGGCTTGAGCCATAAGATGCACCAACAATATGAGCACTTATCCGGCGGTGAAAAGCAACGCGCCTTGATTGCCCGCGCCATAGTGCAGCAGCCGCAACTTTTAATCCTCGATGAGCCAACGAACCACCTCGATGTGCGCTATCAAATTCAAATCCTCGAATTGGTGCGTAGTCTTGGGATTAGCGTGATTGCCTCAATTCATGATCTTAATTTAGCCAGTGCCCTGTGCGATAGTTTGTTGTTGATCCATAACGGGGAAGTCAGCGCTATGGGGACGCCAACCGAAGTATTAACCGAGGCGCGAATTGGCGATGTGTTTGGCGTGTGTGCTCAGGTATCGCCCCATCCACAACATAAAAAGCCCTTAATCAGCTATTTTTATGGTTACCACCATGTAGATCATGGCCTGAACGAGCGAGGCGAGGGTGGATGACTCAGGGGAGTAAACAATATTTCATCTCATATTTGGGGCGTATCGTGACACCGTTGACGAGACAACAACTGATGCTGCTCGTATTAGGTATCATCACTTTGATAACGCCTATTGCCGCGACGAGTTTTGGTGCGGCGAACATCAGTTTTACTGATGTTATTCAAGTGTTTATCAATAAGGCGACGAACCTCACTCAAGCCAATGGCATGACTGAGCGCATTGTGATGGAGCTCAGGCTACCGCGCATTTTACTGGCTTTTGTGGCGGGTGCGGGTTTGTCACTGGCGGGCAGTGTGTTGCAAACCGTGACTCGCAATCCGCTCGCCGATCCCTATTTGTTTGGCATTAGCTCTGGCGCGTCCTTTGGTGCTGTGGTGATGTTGACCTTATTCACTGGCTCTGGATTTTTTGATAATGCGGGCATGGCGGCACATTCTGGGCTTTTTAGCGGTTCGGGCGCCTTGTCTGGTTTGCTTTGGTTTAGCTTGCCCTTGGGCGCTTTTATTGGCGCCAGTTTGTCGGTACTGATAGTGCTTGCTTTGTCTGGGCTTGGGCTCAATAGCCAAGTGGAGCGCATGTTGCTCTCTGGTGTGGCGACCTCCTTTATGTTCGGCGCATTAACGAGTCTGCTGCTGTATTTCGCCAGTCCGCAGGCGACAGCCTCTGTGCTGTTTTGGAGTTTAGGCAGTTTCGCTAAGGCCAGTTGGTCCTTGTTAGTACTGCCGACACTGGTGATTGGTGCGAGTTTATTCATTATTTTAGGCATGAAACGGCAGATCATGGCGTTGCAGGCGGGGGATGAAACGGCGCATACCTTAGGGGTGAATGTGCCTAAGCTGCGGCTCAATATGTTGCTGCTCTGCTCCTTGATTACCGCTATTTTGGTGGCTACATGCGGCGGTATCGGTTTTGTCGGGTTAATGATCCCCCACACAGTACGCATGCTGTTTCCCGGTCGTCAGCCGATTTTATTAACGGCGCTGGTGGGCGGATTATTTATGGTGTGGATTGATGTATTAGCGCGCTGTTTATTGGGTAATCAAGAGTTGCCCGTGGGCATTATCACGGCCGCCATAGGTAGCATGTTCTTTTTGCTGATTTTACGTAAGCGTAGAGTCATGCCGTAAATACAAGGTCATGCCGTAGTCACCTAGTCAGGACGTAAACCCAGAGTTAAGTCGTCATCTTTGAGTCATGCCGTAAGTGCAGACTGACGGGATAATCAGTATTTCTGTTGATATCCCACCCGCGATTGGAAATGCACAATTGGACATGTTCGTCATAGACGCGGGATGCGTTGTGGTTATTTAATGTAGATTACAAAGTGGAGTGTGGATGTCTCAGTCAGCCGTGTCTTTTCAAATAAGCCTTGTGAGTAAAGCGCAGGATCTGGTGATTCTGCAGAAAATTGATCTTAAGACTAAGCCGCCCGGCGCCTTAGGTCAGCTCGAATCCTTAGCCTTGCAGATTGCCCGCGTGCAAACGACTGATTTGCAAAAAACGGAGCAGCCACAAACGGATGTGCTCAAAATAGTCCATCCAACTATGTTAGTGTTTGCGGGGGATCATGGCATTGCCGCAGAAGGCGTGTCGATTGCCCCTAGCGAAGTGACTCACCAAATGGTGCAAAACTTTGCCCATGGCGGCGCGGCGATTAACGTTTTTTGTCGGCAGGTGGGCTTTAAGCTCGAAGTGATCGATTGCGGTATGTTAACGCCAGTTGAAGGAGTTGAAGGTATTATCGATCAACGTCTTGGCGCTGGAACGGGGGCAATCCATTTAGAACCCGCGATGACGTTGGAAACCGTCGATAAAGGCTTTGCTATGGCGCGCGATTTGATTGAGCGTCACCATCAAGCGGGTTGTAACTTAGTCGCCTTTGGTGAAATGGGCATAGGCAATACCTCCTCTGCTGCGGCCATTATGGCGGCGATTATGCAGCTGGATGTGATTGATTGCGTTGGCCGTGGTACTGGCATTAATAGCGAAACCTTAGAACGTAAACTGATGCTGATTGAGCTCGCGTTATTGCTGCATCAAAGCGCTTTAACTGGGCCTAAGTCAGTGTTAGCTTGCCTAGGAGGCTTTGAAATTGTGCAGATGACGGGGGCTATGTTAGCCGCCGCCGAACGTAAAATGCTGGTGGTCGTGGACGGTTTTATCGCGACAGCGGCGGCATTAGTCGCAGTGCAAATCGCCCCCAATGTGCGTGATTATTTGATTTTTGCCCATCAATCCGATGAGCAAGGTCATCTGCGAATGTTAGAATTTTTGCAGGCTAAACCTTTATTATCCCTAGGGCTGAGATTAGGCGAAGGTACGGGGGCGGCGTTGGCATTGCCGCTTATTCAAGCCTCAGTAAATTTTTACAATCAAATGGCGAGTTTTAGTGATGCGGGGATTGAGGCTGTTGTATGATGTGCTCTGCTAAGTCGCTTATTTTACTTATTTAAAATAATAGCCTTTAGCCAACCGTTTTAATTTTAAACCTTGCAGCAAGTGTGAATTCACTAAGGATGCTTTATGTCAGAACGCGAAAGCTGGCACAAAGAGATAGATTTATTTTTAGTTGCCATGGGCTATTTTACCCGCATTCCTATGCCTAAGTGGGTCGAAGTCGATAGCGATAAGTTGAATAAGGCCAGCCGTTATTTCGGTCTCGTCGGTCTTCTGGTCGGTTTGTTAAGCGCCATAGTGTTTTGGCTGACGCAGAACTGGCTCCCCGCTGGCGTTTCTGTTCTTTTAGCTATGTTGGTTGGCGTCTTGCTCACGGGCGGATTCCACGAGGATGGCCTCGCCGATACCTTCGACGGTTTTGGCGGGGGTTGGACGGCTGAAGACAAGCTGCGGATCATGAAAGACTCGCGCCTTGGCAGTTATGGCGCACTGGCACTGATGTTGGCCCTGCTGCTGAAATGGCAGTTGTTAGTCGAGTTGGCCCTGTACGATCCTGTAGTCGCGGGTTCTGCACTTATCGTCGCGCACACAGTGAGCCGTGTGGTATCAGCCAGTATCATCTTTAGTGAAAAATATGTCCGCGATGACGAGACCAGTAAGTCTAAGCCGCTATCGCAACATCAAGGCATTAATGAGCTGCTTATCCTGATCGCCAGCGGCGTATTAGTGCTGTTATTCCTCAAGGGGTTAGCGGCATTGTCATTGCTATTGGTGATGATAGGACTGCGCCGTTTGATCATAGTGATCTTTAGACGCCAGATTGGCGGTTACACGGGTGATACCTTAGGCGCGGCGCAACAAATATCTGAAATCGTGTGTTATTTTGTATTGCTCGTTGTGGGTAACATACTGTGATCCACCTCGTCCTAGGCGGCGCCCGTAGCGGTAAGAGTCGTTACGGCGAAGCCTTAGTGCGTCAGTACACTGCGCTTGGCTTCGATGCCTGCTATGTGGCGACGGCGCAGGCGCTAGATGATGAAATGGCGACACGTATCGCCAAGCATCAAGCGGGACGATCGGACGATGGTATCGAATGGCAATTGTTTGAAGAGTCGCTCGCCCTCACTGCACTGTTAAAACAGTTAGCAAAACCTGGGCGAGTGATTTTAGTAGACTGTTTAACTCTTTGGTTAACGAATCAATTACTTGCATCGAACGTTAACATCGATGATGAACCCGCGCCGACTGAGTGGAATGCGACTGACTTTGCCGTTTCACCCTCTGCCACTTCAACCTCTGACGATAAAGCTCATGCGAGTTGGCAGGCCGAGAAAACCGCTTTTGTGGATTCCCTCGTCGAGCTTGAGGGAGTGGTGATTTTGATCAGTAACGAAGTCGGTTCTGGCATAGTACCCTTAGGTGAGTTGAGCCGACAATTTGTCGATGAAGCGGGCTGGTTAAATCAAGCCGTGGCGACCTTAGCGGATAATGTCACCTTAGTGGTCGCTGGTTTACCCTTAGCATTGAAACCACTTTAGACTTTGGGCTCAGTCCACGTTTTAAGCTTAAGTTGCATACTTAAGTGATTTTTAGACTGAGCTGTTATGTTAATGACTGCAAACTAGAATAAGCCTTTTAAACCTATGTCCTCTCCAAACACAGACAACACAGCCTGTGCTAATGCACTCGATACCGCTGACACTACTGTAGTTAATACGCCCGCAATTAATACGCCTGCGGTTAATTCACCTCGGCGCGCGGCAGTCTTGATGGTGCAGGGCACTACATCGGATGCGGGCAAGAGCACCTTAGTCGCAGGCATTTGTCGTTTGCTCGCCCGTCAGGGGATTAAGGTTGCGCCCTTTAAGCCGCAAAATATGGCGCTCAATAGCGCTGTTACTGTCGATGGCGGCGAGATTGGCCGCGCACAGGCCTTGCAAGCCGTGGCCTGTTATCTTGAGCCCCATACCGATTTTAATCCCATACTGCTTAAACCAAGCTCGGACACGGGCGCGCAAATTATCGTTCATGGCAAAGCCCTGACAACACTCGAAGCCTCGGCCTTTTTTGGGCCTAAATCTAAGGATTACAAGGCAATGGCGCTTGGCGCTGTGCTGGAATCCTTCGAGCGATTGACGGCCCAGTATCAAACCATAGTGGTGGAAGGCGCGGGCAGTCCGGCGGAGATCAATCTGCGCGAAGGTGATATTGCCAACATGGGATTTGCCGAAGCCGTGGGTTGTCCTGTGATTATCATTGCTGATATCGATAAGGGTGGCGTATTTGCCCATTTGGTCGGGACCTTGGCCTTGTTATCAGAATCCGAACAGGCGCGGGTAAAGGGCTTTGTGATCAACCGTTTCCGTGGCGATATTAGCCTGCTGCAATCAGGGCTCGATTGGCTTGAAGCTTATACTCAAAAGCCTGTTTTAGGTGTGTTGCCTTATCTGCATGATTTACATCTCGATGCCGAAGATGCGCTGATAAGCTCGCCGACCAAAGGCGCTAACAGCCGCTTAAAAGTGCGGGTATTAGTGTACCCGAGGATCAGTAATCACACGGATTTTGATCCGCTGCGGCTGCATCCCGATATTGATTTTGATTATGTGTCGTTGCAAACCCAAGCCGCGAGTCACGCGACTCATTTGCCCGCTGCCGATGTATTGATCTTACCCGGTAGTAAGAATGTGCGCGCCGATTTAGCCTTTTTACGCCAGCAAGGCTGGGATAAAGATATCGCCACACACCTGCGTTACGGCGGCAAAGTGCTCGGCATTTGCGGCGGCTATCAAATGTTAGGCCAAAGCATTGCCGATCCCTTAGGCATTGAAGACAGTGCGGGTGATACCGCAGGACTTGGCTACCTGCCGCTGAGCACAGAACTGAAAGCCGAAAAACAGTTACGGCGAGTGAGCGGTGAGCTAACGTTACTTGGGCAAAAGGTTGCTGTTAAGGGCTATGAAATCCACTGCGGTGAATCAAGCTATCTTATCCCTAGGCTTGAACAAACGAATGCGCCCTTGCAGTTAATCCCTGATTCCACATCTATGAGCTTTGCCGATGGCCTGCAAAGTGATGACGGGCAAATCCTTGGCACTTATTTACATGGGCTGTTTGATAGCCCGGATGCGTGTCAGTTGATTTTGCGCTGGGCGGGATTAAACGATGCTAAGGCGATAGATATCAATCAAATACGTGAGCAGCAGCTCGATCGTTTAGCCGATGTGTTAGCTGAGCATTTAGACATGCAAAAATTACAGCCAATTTTAGAAACATAAGTTTTAGAAACATAAGTTTTAGAAACATAAGTTTTAGAAGCAGACATTTTTAGCAGCAGAGTGAAGAGAAGACCATGACAGCACAAAACTACAACGAACAAGCGCAAATCAAGGCCGAACGCCACAAGGCTCGCCAACAAAAAGTGAAAGCCGGTGTGGATGCTAAAATTGCCGCCGCCCAAGAGGAGAAGGGGATTCTGCTGGTGTTAACCGGTAACGGTAAAGGCAAATCGACCTCAGGTTTTGGCACTGTGGCCCGCGCCGTCGGTCACGGTAAAAAAGCCGCGGTCGTGCAATTTATCAAAGGCACTTGGGAGTGCGGTGAGCGTAATTTACTCGAAGGTGCAGGGGTTGAGTTTCATGTAATGGGCACAGGTTTTACCTGGGAAACCCAAGATAAAGAAAAAGATACCGCCGCCGCAGTACTCGCTTGGGAAGCCGCCGAAGCCCTGCTGCAAGATGAGAGCATAGATTGCGTGATGCTCGATGAACTCACCTATATGGTGAGCTATCACTATTTAGATGTGGAACGTGTCCTTAGCGCACTTAAAAATCGTCCACCCATGCAGCATGTGATTATTACGGGCCGTGCTTGTCATCGGGCGATTATCGAGCTGGCTGATACTGTCAGCGAAGTACAACCGTTGAAACACGCATTCGAAGCGGGTATCAAGGCACAGCAAGGTTTTGACTACTAATCGAACCTTGTAAAAGTCGGCGCATAAGTGACGCAGCATTGTTGGTTGCAATGTTAAGTAAGACGCGCGAATGGCTTTAGCACAGGCATAAAATGCGCTAAGTTTGAGGACGAGTAACTGCCTATTAGTGACTAGCGACAATTTGTTGTTAGCGACTATAGGTTAGCCACTAACCGTTGAGCGTTCAAAGTGTTCTCAAGGATGATCCTATGAATAAACGTATTGTGATTTGTGCCGATGGGACTTGGAATCGACCCGAGAAAGATCTTAAGGTCGATTTCCCCACCAATGTGCTGCGCCTCGCGCGGGCGATTAGCCCGATAGCGGCTGATGGCAAACCCCAGCAGGTATTTTATGATTGGGGCGTGGGTTCCTATTACGATCAAGCCATTGGCGGTGCGACAGGACGCGGTTTACATAAAAACATCATGGATGGGTATCGCTATATAGTGCAAAACTATTCCCCCGGCGATGAGATTTACCTCTTTGGTTTTAGCCGTGGTGCTTACACTGTGCGTTGTTTGTGTGGCTTGATTAATAACTGCGGCATACTTAAACGCCCCGATGCGGCGTTGATTCAACAAGCTTTCGACCACTATAAAAAAAGCAGTGCGCCCTTTGCGCCTGATGGTGAAAAATCCCTCGAATTTAGAGCGAGATACAGTCATGAATCTCGGGAAATCAAGTTTGTTGGCGTGTGGGATACCGTGGGCGCTATGGGGATCCCTATCTCGTTTTTAGGTTTGTTCGAAGATAAAGACGAGTTTTACGACACTAAAATTGGCCGCAATGTGCGCGTTGCCCGCCATGCCTTAGCCATAGATGAACATCGCAGTGATTTTGAGCCGACCATTTGGCAACTGCGTGACAATATGGACATGCAGCAAGTGTGGTTTGCGGGCGCCCATAGCAATATTGGCGGCAGTTATAAACCCGATAAAGACGGTTCATTGTTGTCGGATATTGCACTGTTGTGGATGATATCCGAGGCGCAGAAATTTAATTTAAGCCTAGAGCCACACTTAGCCGCGAGTGTGCATCCAAATCCGCTCGCGACCTTACATGACTCGAGACGCAGTTTTTATCGGATAAAACAGGAATATTTGCGACCACTCGACCCTGAGCAAGTCCCAGTACTTTTGCATCATTCGGTGAAGGCCCGCTGGGATCAAGATCCTCAGTATCGCCCCAAGAATCTACAAACTTATATCGAACACTATGGCTGGCCAGAGCAGCTAGTTTAACTCTATAACCCCAAGTGACCTGAAGCTACTACGCCTGCATCTTCAGGCGGTTTGGGGATAAATACTAAGGCATATCATGATTAAGCGACACTTAGCTGGACTCGTTTTTGGGCTCAGTCTGTTTCTTCCCCATAGCGTATTGGCCGAGCCCGCTAAACGCATTATTGCGCTCTCGCCCCACGCGGTAGAAATGCTCTACGCCATAGGCGCGGGCGATACGATTGTGGCCGCAACCGATTATGCGGATTATCCCGAGGCGGCAAAAAATATCCCGCGTATTGGCGGTTACTACGGCATTCAAATGGAGCGGGTGATGGAGCTTAATCCCGATCTGATTGTGGTGTGGGATTCGGGTAATAAAGCCGAAGATATCAACCAGCTTAGGACGTTAGGATTTAACCTTTATGGTAGCGATCCTAAAACCTTAGAAGGCGTCGCCAAGGAGCTTGAAGAGTTAGGCCAACTTACGGGGCATGTTGAAGAAGCAAGCAAGGCTGCGGCCGCTTATCGCGCTGAGCTTATCCGATTGCGGGTTGAAAATGCTAAAAAATCAGAACCTAAGGTATTTTATCAACTCTGGTCGACCCCCTTGATGACAGTCTCTAAAAACAGTTGGATCCAACAGATCATCAGTGTGTGCCATGGACAAAATGTGTTTTACGATGCTGCCAGTGATTATCCGCAAGTCAGTTTAGAAAACGTCTTGCTGACCTTGCCCGAGGTGATTTTGCAGAGTGAAGAAGAAGGTAATGTGAAAGGGGTTGATTGGCGCCAATGGCCAGAAATTCCTGCCGTGAAGAAACAGCATATTTATCAACTCAATGCCGATTTATTACACCGCGCGACGCCCAGAGCTTTACTTGGCGTTCAAGCCTTATGTGATGCCTTGGATAAAGCACGTTAAATAAAACGCCTGACAGATTATTCCGTCAGGCGTTTAGTCAGATGTTGCTATTTTCTAAGCGTTTAGAAAGGCGCGTTGATGTCGACCACATTAATCAGCTTGTGGTTTACAAACTCTTTCAATCCTAAATCAATCAACTCGCGGCCATAACCTGAGCGGCGCACGCCACCAAAGGGCAAGTCGGCCTTGACCATAGTTGGATGATTGACAAACATCATGCCTGTGGAAACCTGCTTAGCGACCGCCAGCCCGCGTTGGGTGTCGGCGGTAAACACTGAGCCACCCAGTCCAAAGGGTGAGTCATTGGCGATGGCAATCGCTGCTTGCTCATCCTTCACCCTGTGGATACTGGACACAGGGCCGAAGAATTCCCAATAGTAGGCGGGGTTATCTGGCGTCAGGTTTGTCAGTATTGTTGGCTGCACAAAGGCGCCTTGCTGCGGCACTTTAGGACCCACTTCGGTCGCGGTTGCGCCGTGTTTTACGGCATCACGGATCTTCTGCTTCAACTCATCGGCCGCGCCTTGGGAAGACAGCGGCGCTAGCGTAGTGGCCGAGTCCATAGGATCGCCCGCTTTTAGCGCTTCGATCCCCTTGATATAACCCTTCATAAATTCATCGTAAATGGCTTCAACTAAGATCATCCGCTTAGATGATGTACAGACCTGTCCCGCGTTCCAGTGACGGCCAAACACAGCCCAGTCGATAGTTTTAGGCAGATCGGCATCTTCAAGTACGATAAAGGCATCTGCGCCACCCAGTTCTAGGGTGGACTTTTTCAGTGCCTTACCCGCCAGAGCGGCAATGATCGATCCCGCATCTTCTGATCCCGTGAGCGCAACACCATGCACTTTGGGTGAATTGATGATCTGTTCTATCTGCTCTCGGGTGGCATACAGATTTTGGAATGCACCTGAGGGCAGTCCGGCATCGCGCATTAAGCCTTCAAAGGCCGCTGCGCACTGGGGCACGTTGGATGCATGTTTGAGTAGTAAGGTATTTCCGGCGGCAAGCTGCGGCGCTAAGATGCGCGCAATTTGGTAGTAGGGAAAGTTCCAAGGTTCGATGGCCAATAATACGCCCAGCGGCTCATTAACCAGTATCGCTTCACCTTCGGCGGGATCGGCAACCGGCAGTTTTTGCGGTGCCAGCAGTCGCTCGGCATGTTCGGCGTAGTATTCGAAAATTTGCGCCGACAGTTCGACTTCAGCTTCGGCTTCTGCTGTGACTTTGCCCATTTCTAAGGTCAGTAGATTGGCGTATTTGGATTTGTTGTCTCTGAGGATCTTCGCTGCCTTAGACAGTATTGCGGCCTTGTCGGCAAAGGGAGTGGTTCGCCAGCTTAAAAATGCCTGATGGGCGGATTCTATCGCCTGTGTGACTTCGGTATCTGTTGCATTTGGAAATTCTTTAATGAGCTTTCCCGTAAAGGGATTGGTTGTTGCATAAGCCATATGTGCCTCCAAGCGTTTAACAAATAGAGCGTAAATGCCAGCTTTGGCATCGAGGGTGGAAATGTCTTGTTTGTTGTGGACTCCCTTGCCATTGATTATGTGGCAAGGAAGCCTAGGATGAACGGTAAATTCGTGTGGCAGCAGGAACTGTTTCAGTAGTATTAATTAATAAAATCATATGGTTGCCACCTGCGGAGTACACGTCATATTGTTACGGTTAACAAGCTTCAGCTGTTTTATAGCGTTCAGCCATGGCATTGGCGGCTATCATGGCTTGATAGACATCATCTGCGGTTAATTTCATCGGCATATTGCCCATAGTATCGCCCTCTGCACAGGCTATCTCAGCCACTTTGCGCCACTCGGCCTCGATAAAGGTTTTCAGCCCTAAATCTGCGAGAGTGAGCGGTAGTCCCGCTGTTTTGATGATGCGGATAACGTTATCGATTTCGGTTTTTGGGGCATTTTCGAGCACGAGCTGAGTTAGCAGCCCAAAGACGACTTTCTCGCCGTGCTGAGCTTTATGTAAGTCTGCCACCGCTGACATACCATTGTTTACGGCATGTGCGGCGGCTAACCCGCCCGCTTCTGCACCAACACCACTGAGATAGATGGTGGCTTCAATGGTTTGCTCTAGCGCAGGTGTGACTATTTTGTTTTTAACGGCGTCCATAGCAGCTTCAACATTTTCAGTCAGTAACTGATAACAAAGTTGGGCCAATCCCAGCCCTGTGCGGGAAGGCTTTTTCAGGACTAGGTTGACGCCATCTGATTGATAGCAGGCACGAGCTTCAAAATAGGTTGCCAGTGCATCGCCTATGCCTGCCGCAAAAAATCGGGCCGGAGCCGCGGCGATAATAGCAGTGTCGGCAACTACAGCATCTGGGTTCTGTGGCAGAAACAGATAGCGTTCAAACTCACCTGTTTCGGAGTAGATCACTGCAAGTGCAGTACAAGGCGCATCGGTTGAGGCAATTGTGGGGTACAAGATGACTGGCTTTTTTTGATAGAAGGCGACGGCTTTGGCGGCATCTAAGGTTTTTCCACCGCCAACTCCAACAATAACGTTGGTATGATGCTGTTCTGCCAGCGCGCCTAAGCGCTTTATCTCGGCTTCGCTGCACTCATAGTTGAATTTTTCGAGGTGGCTGCTGATCCCATTTTGATCTAGCCCAGCGACCGCTTCATTCTTCACGCGGCTGAGGATAAATTCATCGCAGATGATAAAAGCATTGTCACCAAAGTCCTTAACATAATCATGCATTTGAGCTAATAGGCCCTTGCCGATAATGAATTTTTTAGGGGAAGTGACGGTACGTGGAACGACAGTGCTCATAGAGCCTCCTTTGCACTTATGACGGTTATCCTTTCATTCTTACCCTAGCATACGCCTAAATTAATGTCATAGCATGAATGGTGGCAATGTTTTTATTGCTAAGCGTAAATTACTACTTTAGTGCTTAATTGTTAGATTAATAATGTGGTTTATTGTTTTATTTTTCGAGTTAAATGCTTTGGTTTCTCCCTGATTTAAGGCAAGGATAGGGCGCAGAGAGCGAGGCGATCTAAGCGGGCGAAGAGATGTAAGATCTCAAAAAAAGCTAACGGTGGATTGTGCGAATAGCGGTAAACGTCTGCTGTCTAAACACTGCATAGTCATTAATGTAATGGGATTTTATTACCTTAAACTCGTCCCAAGTCTTGCTCGGTATTCATGCTTTATGTGATGCTCTGTACTGTCGTTCATTGGTGTCATAGCGAGTGAAATCGTCGGCTGAGATAAAAGACCAGTAATCAAGGAGTGAAGATGACACAGCAGAATGCGTTAGGACAATTTGTCAGTAAAGGTAAGTTAATATTCTTTTGTGGCAAAATGGGCGCAGGTAAATCAACCTTATCGCGACAAATTGCTGAGGCCGAAAACTGTATTTTAATCTCGGAAGACGCATGGCTGGCGGCGCTATATCCCGATGAAATTAAAGATTTTGATACTTACTTGAGCTATTCCGCTCGCCTTAAGCCTTTGCTTAAAAAGCATGTGAAGGAACTGCTCTGTTCGGGTGTTTCTGTGGTCATGGACTTTCCCGCGAATACTATCAATCAGCGCCTGTGGTTTCGAAGCATTTTTACTGATTGCGCCGCCCATAAACTTATTTATCTTAATCACAGCGATGCGCTTTGTTTGAGCCAACTCGATAAACGCAGACAAAGCCACCCTGAGCGCGCTATGTTCGATACCGAGGCGATGTTCTGGCATGTGAGCGGTTATTTTCAGCCGCCGACTCTGGATGAAGGCTTTGATCTTGAGGTGATAGAAAGATAATTATAGTGAATAAAAACAATAGGAAATATCATGTACCAAGTGCTTGAGGAGGTTGTTTCAGCCAATGATTTTGTTCGCCTACGACAGATTTCTGGCTTAAGCCCTAGACCATTGGAGGGCGCCATTAAGGCTTTGCCAAGGAGTTTATATGGCGTGCAAATAAAGCTCGCTGAGCAGACTGTGGGTATGGGGCGTGTGGTTGGTGACGGCGCGCTCAACTTCGAAATTGTCGATATCGCAGTGGATCCTGAGCATCAAGGTAAGGGATTAGGGCGGCTTATTATGCAGCACATCATGGCTTATCTAGATCGTGAGGCTTTTGAGGGCGCGTATATTACCCTGATGGCGGATGTGCCTGAACTCTATGAAAAGTTTGGCTTTAAATTTAGTCGTCCCGCAAGTGAAGGCATGTATATGGTGAAATAACGGCGCTAACCAATACACTTGTAACTTAGGCACTTATAGCAGTAGAACTCAAACAGTAGAGCTCAAAACAACAATCAAAGGAAGATTACCCCATGAATACCTTACTTATTTGCTTATTTGTCGCCATGTTATTGCCATATCTTGCGAAAGGTCCAGTGGCTTGGGCTATGGCAAAGACGGGTGGTTACGATAATAATCATCCCCGTGCTCAGCAAGCACAGCTAACCGGTTTTGGCGCTCGCGCTTTAGCGGGACATCAAAATGCCTTTGAATCATTGCTGGTGTTTGGCCTAGCCGTATTAGTGGTGATTGCCACGGGCAAAGTGAATCCCACCACTGAGTGGCTCGCAATCGTCCATGTAGGCGCCCGCTTTGTGTATCACATCCTCTATCTTGCCAACAAAGGCACCTTAAGATCCCTCACATGGTTTGTTGCCATCTTCAGTGCTTTCGGGATTTTCTTTCAGGCTTTTTAAGCTTGGATATTAAAGGATCTGCGCCAGTTTTTTGATACTTTCCCGCAGATCATCAGGCGTATGAGCGGCATAGCCCAGTAAGATAGCTTGCCTTGGATAGGGGGCTTGGCAATATCGAGACAAAGGCTGTGCCCCCAAACGTATTTGGCGGCATTTGTTGATCACTTCCTCTTCGGTCAAGTCGCCCTTCAGCCAACACACGAGGTGAATACCTGAGTCTGAGGTTTGAACGGACAATTTGTCGGGCAGATACTGCTCAATTGCCGCGATTAGCGCTGTTTGGCGTGCTAAGCAGGCTTTTCGCACTCGGCGAACATGCCGCGCATAATGTCCTTCGGCGATAAACAACGCTAATGTTGCTTGCTCTAGGTGAGCCGTGTGCGTATCGGCATAATATTTTGCCAACTGGAAAGCCTGTATCAGTTTAGGGGGCACCACCAAAAAGCCGAGTCGCAATTCAGGCAGCAGCATCTTGGAAAAGGTGCCTGCGTAGATCACCCGCTGTTGTTTATCGAGTCCCTGCAGTGCCTGAATTGGGCGGGCGCTATAACGAAACTCGCTATTATAGTCATCTTCTAAAATCCACTTATTCTGCTCAGCGGCCCAATCGAGTAAGGCCAATCGTCGTGGCAGACTTAGCATACCGCCGAGGGGAAATTGGTGTGAGGGCGCGGTAAAAGCCAGTTTCACTGCGGGCCACCGCTGGATCGCATCGGCAATATTTGTGCCCTCATCATCAACACTCACAGGACGAACCCGCATATTTTGCGAGAGAAAAGCGCCTAAAGCCCCGTCATATCCAGGTTCATCAAGCCAGACTTCATCTCCCTGTTGGAGTAGTACCTGCGCTGTGAGGTTAATGGCCTGCTGAGTTCCATTGATTATGATGATCTGCTCAGGTGTGCAATTGAGGCCGCGGGTCGAACGCGCATAGTCACTTATCGCCTCACGCAGCGGCAAATACCCCGCGCTATGGTTTGATTTACCTAAGGTTTTACGGGATTGCCGCCAAACTCGGCCTAACAGCCGCCCCCAAAGTTGGTGCGGGAAAAGATCGACACATCCGACGCCAATATTCAACATGCTATGGCTGTGGTCCGTATTTTCCTTCGCTTTCAGTCGCGCCATTTCTATTAACTGTGGATTAATTTCTAATTTGGAATCAGTGGCTTGAGCGCTTTCTCTGGCACGGTTTGGAATATCGATCAATTCATCGGGAATGGTATCTGACACATAAGTGCCCGATCCCGGTTTAGTCAGCAGATAGCCTTCATCAATCAGGCGCTCAAACCCTTGCAGTACTGAATTACGTGAAATCTGCATGGTTTCCGACAAGGCTCTGCTGGATGGGAGCTTCATTCTCGGGTGTAAACGTCCATCAAGAATGGCCTCTCTAAACGCATGATAAAGCTGATCTTTGAGGATGCCATCTTTGAGTTGCAAGTGAGGGAAATTGGATTGAGGTTTTTTCATTTGCTAACTGGTACTGTAAAAAATACAAAAAGTGTACCTTATGCGGTACCACAATTGAATCTAGAATCTTGCTTCAGTAAAACTGAGACCATTTACTTAATTTCAAGGAGTGCGCTAATGTCCAGCCAATCACTAACAGTAACCATTGATATGGTTAAAGAAACGGACTATTCACTCTGGTTACCACACTGGCGTGATTACCAGACTTTTTACAAAGTGGCGTTATCGGAAGCGACTACCCAAGCCACGTGGCGCCGATTCTTCGATGACCAAGAACCTATTTATTGCGCCGTCGCAAGAGAGGGCCAAAACTTACTCGGTTTTGTGCACTATGTTTTTCATCGTTCTACTTGGGCCGAAACGGATTATTGTTATCTTGAAGACTTGTTTGTTGCCCCAACGGCAAGGGGCCAACATGTTGGAAAACAATTGATTGAGTATGTAAAGCAAGCGGCCATTGAACACAAGTGTGCGCGCCTGTACTGGCATACACAGGAAACAAATTTAACCGCGCAAAAACTCTATAACTGGATTGGTGAAAAACCGGGAGTCATTGAGTACAGAATGCCGCTGTAAGGAGGGGCCTTTAATTAACGCATTAATTGGCTAGCTTATTAATGCGTTTATTATCAGTTTCTTGATAGTTTCAAATTCTTTCAATCCTAATGCTAAAGGGCTTTTAGCATTAGGTTTTAATGCACGTTTTAATTGCGACTAATCGCAGCGATAACCGCATCGGTCAGCTCCCGAGTATTCGCCGTTCCGCCCATATCGCGGGTTAAAGACTGCTTATCTTTCAATACGTTTTCTATCGCGCTGAGTATCAGGTCGTGCATTGCGCCATAACCTAAATGTTGCATCATCATAGCGCCCGCCCAAATTGTGCCTAAAGGATTGGCAATACCTTGGCCTGCAATATCCGGCGCCGAACCATGTACCGGCTCAAACATCGACGGAAATTCCTTGCTTGGATTGATGTTCGCCGAAGGGGCAATGGCGATAGTGCCAGTGCACGCAGGGCCAAGATCAGACAGGATATCGCCAAACAAATTTGAGCCAACAACCACGTCAAAATGCTCGGGTTTTAGCACGAAATTTGCCGTCAGAATATCGATATGATATTGGTCGACCTTAACATTGGGATATTGTTTTGCCATTTCCCCGACGCGACTATCCCAATAGGGCATAGAGTGAAATATGCCATTGGATTTGGTCGCCGAGGTTAAGTGCTTTGCCTCGCGGCTTTGGGCTAAATCGAAGGCATATTTTAAGATGCGATCTGTGCCACGACGGGTAAAAATGCTCTGCTGGGAGACAATCTCATGTTCAGTGCCTTCATATTGAATGCCGCCGACGGCGGAATATTCGCCTTCCACGTTTTCACGTACTACATAAAAATCGATATCGCCGGGCTTTTTACCCGAGAGTGGGCAGGGCACGCCTTCAAATAACCGAATAGGCCTAAGGTTCACGTATTGCTCAAAGGCTCTGCGGATCGGTAGTAGCAATCCCCAGAGTGAAATATGGTCGGGAACTCCTGGAAATCCAACAGCGCCTAAGTAGATGGCATCAAAGGATTTTAGTTGCTTAAGTCCATCCTCTGGCATCATGCGACCGGTTTTATGGTAGGTTTCACAGGACCAGTCGAAGTAGGTCCACTCAAACGCCACACCTAAGATTTTTCCTGCGGCTTCGAGTGTGCGTATCCCTTCGGGGATCACTTCTGTACCTATGCCATCTCCGGCAATTACGGCGATTTTTACCTTAGACATCTTTGACTCCAATAGGGGATTCTGCGTTTTTAGTATGTTATTCCATATTCGTATCGTGTATGAATAGGCTAAATGTTTTGTTAAGGATTACGAATCGTGAGTCAACTGCCGCCACTTGAAGATTTACGGGTCTTTGTTATCGCCGCAACAAGCGGGGGATTTACAGCCGCTGCGGAGCAATTATCTTTTTCTCCAGCGTATGTGAGTAAACGCATTGGCCTATTAGAAAAAGCGCTCGGAGTGCGCTTGTTTCTGCGCTCTGCCAGAAGTGTCAGCCTCACCTTAGAGGGCAAGATTGCCTTGGAATGGTCCGAACGTTTGCTCGATACCATGGAGCAAATGAGCCTTGAAATTAGCTTAGAGCAGCAAGTGCCACGGGGGCGATTACGTATCGCAACTAGCACAGGATTTGGCAGCCACTGTATTGCGCCGATTATTTCAGACCTCGTGTTCCACTATCCCGAATTAGAAGTTGATTTAGAGTTGCTCGACCGCCCGGTCGATCTGGTCTCTGAAGGTTTTGATCTAGAGGTCCGTGTCGGTGGCGAATTGCCACCGCAAATGATTGCTAAGCGTCTTGCGAGTAATTATCGGGTATTGGCTGCATCGCCGACCTATATCGACACGCATGGCATGCCAAACAATCTCGCGGCATTAGCCGAGCATAAGTGCATAGGGATCCGCGAGCGCGATCAAAACCATAGAGTGTGGCGATTGGAAAGTGCGGCTGGCATAGCCTCGGTTGATTTAGCGGCTTCCTTGATGACCAATAATGGCACAGTCGCTAAGCAGTGGTGCCTTAAAGGCCACGGTATTATGTTGCGCTCCATCTGGGATTTACAGCAAGATTTCTTAAGTGGCAGATTAGTCAGAGTACTCCCCGAGTATCATCAATCCGCTGAAATTCATGTAATTTATGCATCACGATTAGAAACGTCTGCCAAACTTCGCACCTGCGTCGCCTATCTTGAAGAGGCATTACCTCGTTTTGCTGGCACTGGAATAAGTTGATTTTATTTCGCCAATCTCTATTGGCGAGTGAACGCTCGCTATTTTCATATTGAGTTTAAATAAATCAAGGTGTTGGATTTAATTGCTGACATTGGGTCAAGAGGCGGCCAAGAAGGCGCTCGTCCTATTCTCCTTAAAAAATGATCGTAATAGGTCATTTTGTATATCTATTAAGCAAACTGTCAGGTTTTTACTGTTACCTTACGCCCCCGATGTATTGGCTAATCCCATTGCTACCGTTTTACCTCAGTTAAAGAGATACCATGTTTATAAAGTTTAAGCTTCCCGTTGCTATGCTCGCACTCATTGCTTTGTCTGTTTTATGCTCTTCGGTGTATGTGCAAGAAACGCTAGCGACTAAGCTGATTTCGAATAGGCTGCCAGTTGATGCTCTTGGTTTTCAGTCACTGACGGCTTCCAATCCTTTAGTTGCCAGTCAGAGTGCTCTACATCATATGCAGAGTTTGCCAAAACTGATGACGACTTCCCTGGTGCAAGCGAATCAAGGTGCTGTTGCAAACCCAACGGTTGCTGAACATTTCTCATCCCCAAAAATGCTTGAGCAGTCATCCTTAGACAATCCAGAGTCTAAACAACTGAGTCTGAATATCAGTTCTCTCGATGAACTCATGGGCTTGTTTGACTCGCTTAATTACACGCCAGAAAGCTTTCGTGATGGTAATAAATCGGTCCCTAGATTGACCTTTGATGCCGTGGGTGAGGGCTGGAGTTCAGTGTCAAGCCAACTCCCGGTGAAGCAAAAGAAAATGGTGTTTCTTAGAATGATTGCCCCTTTAGTCTTATTGGCGAATGAGAAAATTTTACAAGAAAGACAGGTCATTATGTCTGCCCCCCTTGATGATATTGCGTTATTAGCCTTAGGGGTAAAGTACAAAGTAATAAGCAGTGAAGATAAACCGCTGTTAGAAGCCCAAAGACAAATGCTACTTGAAAGGGTGGATATCCTGCCACCATCGTTAGTGTTAGCTCAAGCGGCAAAAGAAAGCGGTTGGGGCACATCGCGATTTGCCCGTGAAGGTAATGCATTATTTGGGCAGTGGGATTTCAAGGGTAATGGTATGGAACCTAGGCAAAAGCGCCAAGGTTTAGGCAATTATGGTTTAGCACGATTCGATACACCATTTGCTTCAGTAGAAGGGTATTTGTTGAATTTGAATACCCATAATGCTTATCAGAAGATGCGAGATTTTCGTGCCCAATCAAGACAAGCTAATCAAGCTGTGACAGGCTCTGCACTCGCAGGGACGTTAGACCGATATTCGGAGCGCGGGCACGCCTATGTTGAGGCGATTCGTCAGATGATCCGTACCAATAAGCTATATCTGGTGGATGATATTTATTTAAGTGATGACGCGCCATTACATCTATTAACAAGAACAAACTAAGTGATTGGTAAAATAACCATTTTCACTTAACCTGAATAAAGCGCACTTTAATTAGGCTTATATAGGTCAATTTAATCAAGGGCATCCGCATTACCCTATATCCCAATTTTAAACTTTGCCTTTTTGCTGGTAATTGTCTTCAAGGTCTTGAGTTAACCATTAGGATAAAAGGATAAGCAGTGCCTGATGTTCGATATTAATGTTTACCTTTCAGTAATCGCATAACTGCCATCTGTGTTATAGCGGATGATAAACCCTTTTTTCTCACCATCGTGGTAATACTTCAGGGACAGTAATCGATCCTTGTTATCGATTTCATATGTCCAGCCACGTTGCTCATTGTCGCTGTAATTGGACAGTGAATAACCGCCATCCTTCTTGTAGCGGATGTTGATTTGACTGTCTTGCCCCTGTTCATTATTTTGCAGCTTTTGGACATGCCCCTCTTCATCGAATTCATATTCTTTGATGAGGTTGCCATGATGGTAGTCAGAAAATTTGTATAATTTTCCTTTACTATCATAATAATATTGTTCCCCATGCTTAATTGATGGCGTATTTCTAAAGGGGGGATTCAGTATGTCCTTACAGTCATTGCTATAGGGATTTTCTCGCATTATGCACTCATCTTGAGAGGGCTTGACGGGCAAGGTTTCGTCATATTCATAATGACTTAACTCCATAAGCCGGTGATTATGGTTAGGATCAAATATCGCCTGCATGCCATGGTATTCACCTTTGCGATAGTGTCTAATGCCGTTGGCAACATCCTGTGCTAAGTACCAAATACTCTGACCATCGAGCAGTCCCTGCTTATAATGCTTATTGGCAAAGAGCACATTTTCATCGCTGATTAGTTTTTCTTCACCTTCGCGTAATCCATTGAGATAAGTCACTTCGATCCGTGATTTCTTGTCAGTTTTAAATACCCAAGGGCCAGTGCGCTTGCCATCAAGGTAAGCCCCGTTACCCACATAGTTGCGGTATTCGCCAAGCGAGACTTTATCTACCCAAGGGCCTTGTTTAATGCCGTTTTGATAGTGACCTTTATTGCCATTGCTCTCAAGCCATTCACCGTCTTTGACGCCGTTGCGATAAATGCCTTTTTCAGACAATCGCTTATCACCTGTGTCTGCGCCATATTCGGGCTCATAGATTTCATATGGGCCATCGAGCACTCCTTGATTGTAATGGGCAAAACCGTAGTTATCTGCCTCATCGAACATGGACTGTGCAATCCATTTACCTTGCTTTTTACTGTCAAGATATTCACCTTCCCAATAGCTTGTTTGGCCGTCAGCCTCCATCCATTTACCGACTTTTTTGCCTTGTTTGTACTGACCATTCAACATGATATTGGCATTACGGTTATCGTAGGCGATATAGGGGCCATCGAGCACACCTTGGGCATAATGACTTTCAAGCGCAAGTCCAGCCCAAGATCCACCGAGATTCATATAATCATAAGCTGGGCCCGTTTTTGGGATCTCACCCTCACCGCTGTTTAGCCAGTCCACATCATCGGCTTCAAAGACAACGCTCACCAACACAAAACTGCCCTGTTGTTCGCGATAATCATTGCGATAAAAGTGGGTCACTAAACTGTATTGATGCTCGCGGCCTTGGGCATCTTTATCTTTGCGGGTGAGGGGATAACGTAATTTATATTCGTCCGCGGTTTTCACATCGGCGGGTAAACCTTTAGCATTGCGATAGCCGATTAAGGTTGGTTTGAGCTTGGTTGAACCATCGATAATCGCTTTAATGGCGGGATCTTCAATCGCCTCAACATCATAGGTCATGCGATATTGCTGTGGCGGAATTTGGTTTAACACTTTGCGGGTGTCGCTGACGGTAAATGACGATAACGTCGGGGCGACTTCATCCAGCATAACTTGAAGGCGTGGTAGCTTAGTGAGCTTTGAATCCTCAAAACCATAACCCCGTAAATGCTGACCATCAGTATCTTTAAGCATGACCACGACTTCTTTGTCGCCACCCTTATCAAAGTCATAGTAAAAAACGGCCACAATTTCAGCCGCACCATAATCATCAAGATGTACCCCGGGCGCATCGCCGTCGGACATTTCGCTCCACACTTGATTGTCTTTTTGGTGAAAATTAAGCCATTGGCCATTCGGTAAATCGACAGTGGGATGGACGGCTTTGCCCGCAGCGCTTGCCGCAGGAATAACCGTTAAAGAGGATAACAACATCATGCCCGCTGCAGTGAATAAACTGCGAATCGAAAGTTCCATTTAACTACACCTTTTACACCGATAACTTGCGCCTCATGCGCACCAGTAAACGGGCCGAATTTTATGCGAAGACAAGCACTTCAGGAAGTAGCTGATACAAAAAAGGCCGCAATAGCGGCCTGTTAAGATCTAATGTTTAACAATCAGCGATGCGATATAGCATTTATTTCACGGGTGTCTTTTAGGGTAATCATTTAGATTTCTTTGAAAACGGGTTTTAAAAGAAAATGAGCTAAAAATATTACAATAACAGCTGCTTAAATTTAATAGAGCACTGAAGCAGTGCTTCAATTTTGCTTTGTTTCGCTTGTTCTGAATCTACATTCCCAGTGGTGTAAAACGTTATTTCTGGATCGAGTATCGGGCTACACGTTTGGTGTTCGATTTTTAATAATGAGTGCGTTCGATTAGCAATGGCTAATCCAGAATCAATGACGGTAAAGTGGTGGGGAAGGGCATTTTTGATTTCTGCATTGATAAGTGGAAAGTGAGTACAAGCCAGCACTAATACATCGGTATTAAACGCATCGGGTTTGCTAAAAATACGCTGAATTTCCTGGGTTACAATGTCGGGATCAAACCCATTGCCGAGAAGTTTTTGCTCTGAGGCGAGAACCAGCACTTCAGAGTCTTCTACTAAAACCTTACATTCTGTGGCGAAATTAGTGATCAGCATCTTCACATAAGCTGAGTTCACTGTGGTGTGAGTGCCAAGTACCACCACTACCTTTGATTTTGATAACGAAGCGGCAGGTTTTATCGCAGGGACAACGCCGACAATAGGTATATTGAGTTCAGCACGAAGTAAGTCTAGCGCAATGGTACTCGCTGTATTGCAGGCGATAACGATGATATCGGGTTGAGTCAGTGAGCTTGCTTTGGATATAACGTCTAAAATTCGCTTTTTAAGTATATCGTGCGGCTTTTTTCCGTACGGGAAAAAGCCAGCGTCAGAGACGTAACTCAGCCGTATGTTGGGGATTCTCTTTTTTATTTCGGCCGCGACAGTCAGTCCACCTGAACCTGAATCAAAAACTAATATTGAGCTATCCATTGCACCTACCTTCACATAATCAACACATTTAATTTTGCCATAGACACAGGAGCGTTAGTCGAATTGGCATACAGCTTCAAGAGGCGCATTTTGCTCTTTCAGCCTATTTTGAACAATGAGGATATGTTTGGTTAAGACTTTTTCGTAAACAAAAAATCTTTTGGTGAGTTAATGCTATCTACCGCAGCGTGAGATCATGAATACTCAGTTTTGTCCGCAGTTTAGTTTGGATGCCAACTTAATCCTTTGTGTGTTTGTAAATATTGCTGGAGCTTTAATTCCCATATCCATTAAGCACTATCATTCCAGTGACACGCAGCAAGCCCGTCCCTGGATGCTCGAACGTGGCATCTGCTATATAGGACATACTAATCTCGCGATCACATGTATGTGAATAAGCGACCATGCCACGGACTGTCACTTCCATGATGGTGCTTAATTTGGGTTAATCCCTTTGTATGTCAGATGGTTGATTCTTAAAAAATTCATGGCTGTCCGCTTTTTTTACTGCCATGCGTGGTAATACGCAGTTCAAGGCCGATCTGAGTTGGGCAGTAAGCGTCCATTTTAGGACGTATTGACGCCTTATAGATTTCGGCCAAGCATCCTGGCTAGATGTCTTTCAGGATCTGCACCAGTCCTGGTGGGATTTTCCACTGGCGGTTATCATCGCTGACCACCATCACTGATTTCTTGTTGATTTTGATAACCACGCCGAACACTTGGCCTTCTTTGGCCTTGAAGTGGACTTTTTGGCCTAAACGTAGCTGGCTTAGAACATTGATGTCGTTTTGCAAACGTAA
>NZ_JAKKRO010000064.1:0-29440 GCF_025654235.1 Shewanella sp. SM32
GATGGTTCAATGCCTGTTGTGGCTAGTTGGTTTACACGCACAGCAACAGGGCTGGGATAAGCATTTTCAGGCCAATACCATTGGGCATCGAACGGTACTCTCAACGATTCGCTTGGGATTGGAGGTACTCAGGCGGCCTGATTATCAAATCACGGAGAAAGAATTGCTGGCGGCCTGGGTATTATTCGCCAATCAGTTGCTCAAATATGGCTATGCTATGGCTGATTTATGAGGGGATCCTTCAGGGCACAGTGTATGGTGGATACGGTTTTCTAGCACGCCACTTAATCGCCAAACACTTACCCAACGAAAATATTGAAGTAGAAGTGCTGATAAAAAAAGACTGCAGCAAGCAAAGATTAATACCTCGTCGCTATATGATCGATGGCATTAAAGTTTATCGCTTAGCTGCTAAGTTTATGGATTTCCTTAATATTAGGTTTCTGAAAAAGAAGAATTACGATATATTTCTGTCAATAGAAATGACAACCCACTCATATCGCATTCTAAAAACCATTCCCAATATTGATAAAAAACTCCTATTTTGGGTTCAAGATCCAAGACCTGATTATGAATGGGATGAAATTAATACCGTAAAACTTTTCCCTGAGAAAAGTTATTGGGACAGTAATATTTATCAGTTTGTTCATGACCTTTGGGCGGCAGGGAAAGTCTCATTTATTTCTCAGGCACGCTTTTTAGATCGTAAAGCCAGAGATCTCTACAATCTCGATGATAAAACAGAAATCAAATATTTACCCAATCCTATCGAGATCGATCATAATTTCGATGTAGAAGCACACCCGAAGAAAAATCACATTATCTTTCTGGGACGAATTGAGTCAGTCAAACGTGGTTGGTTATTTTGCGAGATAGCTAAACTGATGCCTGAATATGAATTTTTCATGCTAGGTCAGTCATTTAGGCAGTCAAAGAAAAATCAGTCCATCATGAATGACTACCTAAATATTCCCAACCTACATTTTGTAGGGCATGTAGAAGGCGATCGAAAAAACCAGCTAATCAAAGATGCTAAAATTTTAGTCAACACTTCAATTCACGAAGCTCTACCAATTTCTTTCTTAGAAGCGTTATCTTATGGCACCCTTCTCGTCAGTTGCCGTGACCCCGACGAGCTGACGAGTCAATTTGGCGTATTTACAGGTACAGTGCTCGGAGATGGTTTTGATAAAGTCGATTTATTTGTCGATGGTATACGCCATCTGATGGAAAACGAACAACTAAGACAAGAACTCGCGGTTAAGGCAGTTGACTACATCAAAGCAAACCACAGTATTGAAGATTTCCAGAAAAATATGCAAGAAATCATCTTTAAACTGGTTGAAGAAACGAAACTGCAAGGCTAACAAAATGGGCCGATATTTCAATATCGGCCCATAAGTAACGACAACTAGCTAAAACAACTTCCAATAACCTAGCTTGCGCCGCATCTTAAAATGGCGCAACAAGTTCAATGGTTTAGGTTTTAGCCAATCTGTGCCTTTATCAATCAAAGCATCTGTTGCGGCTAAAACTCGCTGGCTAGATTGACCATCGCCCGTAGGGTGAATTTGATTGCAATAATCATGGATGTGCGCCATCAAATCATCAGGACGACTCAGTGCTCGCGTTAATGCAGATTCAATATCCTCAACCCGACTGATATCGATTAAATGATCTTTCGGTGACTGATTTTTAAAGGTCACCACTGGTTTTCGCTGCATTAAAAACATCAACAGAATCGATGAAGTGTCACACAACATCACATCCCCCGCCTGCAGCAAAGGGATCACATTATCAGTTTCAACAAACTGTAAATTCTCGTTTTCTAAAGCCTTGTACTGCTCAACAATCTTAGGATTCATCTTTGGATGAAATTGCACTAACCAGCTCCATTGGCTCTTTTGCGACAGGGCTTTAATCTGCTCAAATACCACAGGTGCGCAGGTCAAACTTGGGGAAAATGTTGAGCAAAAGAGTACTACAGGCCTTGGGTCATCAGCTTTGATATAAGGATTATCTTTATTCTCAAGAAATAGGGGGTCGAGCGCAGGCCATCCCGTTTCAACGACAGTAAAAGTACCAAACTTTTTCTCTAGTTTCAGAAAGGGCAGAGTCGTCGCAGGGCCTTGGGTACAATACAAATCAAAACAATCTCTGATTTCGAAGTGATCTTCTCGGCCCTTATGATTCATTTTACCCGCATTAAATCCATGGAATACGCCCACTTTAACCCCAGGAATAAAATGAGGGACAACGTTCCCAGGGACGAATACCGCATCTGGTTTCCACGCTTTCACAGCATCGATGCTCTGCAAGCGCAGTTCATCGGTTTTTAAAAACTTAGGATCGACCTCATTTCCCTCTAAGAACCAGCTAACCTCATCACCTCTTTCCAAAATGACTTGTTGAAGTGGCCTTAACATCGCATAGGAATAGTTTTGCGCTATGTAAAATAAATAACGTCTTTTGGCTTGTTTGGCTTCTTCCACAAGCATGCTCCTAAAACACAAACGAATAAATTATTTTGCCAACGCTAAATATTGTTCGGCAATTAAGGTCGCATCGACTTTGGCCAAAATCTCAACCTGCTCGAGGGATGGCGGCAAGCTAACAACCTCGTCTATCATTTTAGCTAACGCTTTGGGATCACGACGCGGCACGAGATAAGGCACTAAATTTCCGGTTAAAATTTCACTAGGTCCATGTGGGCAATCAGTGCTCACAACAGGAGTCCCACAAGCTAAAGATTCAATCAAGACTGTCGGTAAACCTTCAAAATCAGAGCTGAGTACTAATGCCTTAGCCTGCTTAATCCATGGAAAAGGATTACTTTGAAAACCTGGAATAATTAATCGCTTTTCAATACCAAACTTTTTCGCTGCTTTTATCGCTTTTTTGTGGTTATGACACAAGAGCACGACAGGAAGTTGATTTTGCGTGAGTTTGAGGGCTTCAAACAACACATCATGGCGCTTTTGCTTAGCAAAGCGACCGACATGAATAAGATAATCTCCCTGAGGGATTTGCGGATTATCTTGCTGTGATTGAGATGTGATTTCGTTAAATTCAAATGGATTATAGATAGTTTGCATAGATGCTGGATGCAAACGACCTTTATCTTTAATCTCCTTTGCTATACCATTTGAGACAGTAATCAAATGCTGACTATTGAGCGCTTTTTTGGATTTTAGCTTCTTGAAATAAGCAAACGGTCCCAGTTTAAATTGGCGGCTCAACTCTTCTTCTACAGAAGAATGGACTATGACATAAAGTGGTGAAACACCGGTTTTGGTCATCATCAAATTGGTTTTATCTAAATTTGATAAAAACAAATCAAACTTGCCCACTTGAGATTCAATTTCCGCGATTTTTGCGCTGAGTTTGTTAACCGAAGCATTCAATCGCCCAAAATGGTCGAAATCTTTATCCTTAGGGGCAAAGCATTGATGAATGGGTAAGTCCTCAGGGATTTCATAATAGCGATTATCTTCCATGACTAAAAAATGCGGCTCATGCCCTAAGCGAATAAATTGCTTGGCTAAGGTAATCATGACCTTTTCGGCTCCGCCACCCGCTAAACTATCAATGGCAATGGCTATCCGCATGATTTATCTCCTAAACGATATTCTGAATACAAACCGCTAACGCAGCGATACATCAAGAGTGCTGAACAAGAATGCTGATACTAACAAGCCTTAACTGAGTGTCTGCTGAACCACCAGATCAAACTTCTCAATCACGGCTTCAACACTGATCAAAGCCATCAAATGCTCGCCTTTGGCGCGAGTGCCCCACTTAACTTCGCCGCTATGTTGGGATGCTATCGCCTCATCATAGGCGCTCGCCACATATTGCTGCGATAAATACGGACCTGTGCGCCCAGGATTGGAATGGGCATATAAACCAATGACTGGCGTGCCTTGGGTAACCGCCATATGCGCAGGGCCAGTATCCGGTGCTAACACTAAGCTTGCGCGTTTGAGCAGGGCCAATAATTGAGTCAGACTGGTTTTGCCCACTAAATTATCGATTTTAGAGGGACAAGCCTGCAAAATTTGCTCTGCTAAATCCTTCTCAAGTTGAGTTGGGCCACCGCAAAGCATGACTCTAAATCCTTTCGCAATCGCATGGCTCGCAACGGTGGCATAACGCTCTGGTAACCAGTTACGTTCAGCCTTACTGGCTGCAGCGCAAATGATAAAGACTTTTTCATTGTCTTTAATCTGCGTCTGGGCAAATTCAGTATCCGCAATTGGCACAGGAATATGCCATTGAGGAGTGAGATCGTTAACGCCAATCACCTTAGCGAATCCCATAAATCCTTCGAGCACATGGGGATTTGCCAAGGGCTCCACCCTGTGATTTGTCACTAGCCACTGACCTTCTTTAGCGCGGGCACGATCAAAGCCTATGCGCACCTTTGCCGAAATGGCTAATGAAGCCAAGGTTGCACGTAGCGCAACCTGCATATGCAGCAGCACGTCAAAACGTCGACCTTTTAAGGCCTTACGCAAATTAAAATAACTGCGCCATCCTTGAGATTTATCGAAAATAACAAACTCAATGCCGGGTAAATGCTTCAACAATTGATATTCGAGTTTACCGATCACCCATGTGATTTTGAGCTCGGGGTATTGCCGCTGAATCGCCTGCACCATAGCCACGGCATGACAGACGTCACCGATAGCGGATAAGCGAAGCAAACAAAGAGAATTCATGGTATTGGGATTTAAACTCATTGGATTGAAGCTAAAAGCTCTTAAGGTTATTTGGCGCAAGCTAAGGATCTTAATGTAGAATGGCCCTAGGTGCCACGCTTAAGTCAACAAATCTCCGATGAATGCTCAGATACAGCTCATAAAAACCGCCCAAGGTAACATTGCAGTTTGCCAAGATACGCCAACAGATATCGATCCCGCGTGGTTCACGGTGGATTTTTGGCGGGCTAAAAATGCTGTCGTCGGTTCATCCAAAGGCCGCTACACCACTTGGTTTGTGGCATTTGAGCACAGTCATTGGGTATTGCGTCATTATTGGCGTGGCGGCTTAATGGAGAAATTCAGCAAAGATGCTTACGTTTATACTGGCCTCGAAAATACCCGCGCCATGGGAGAGTTACGCTTATTAGACATTTTGTATCGCGAAGATTTTGCTGTACCTAAACCGATTGCCGCCAACATAGTGCGCGATGGATTATTTTACCGCGCCGATATCATTATCGAACGGGTCGAAGGTGCCGAAGATTTAGTCGCTAAACTCGGCAAAGGGGTAATGAGCACAGAGCAATGGCAGGCATTAGGGGCTTGCATCGCCCAATTCCACCAGCGCGGTGTGTACCACGCCGATCTCAATGCCAAGAATATTTTGTTCCAGCCCGCACAAACTGAACCCTTAACGCCAGAGCGGTTTTATCTTATCGATTTCGACCGCGGCGAGTTAAAAACACCGAGCCCGCAATGGCAGCAATCAAATCTAGACAGACTGTTACGTTCCTTTAATAAAGAACAAGCCAAGCTACCAAACCTTGCCTTCACCGCTGATAACTGGTCATCACTAATGCAAGGCTATCAAGCGGCGATGCAAAGCGCCTGATCCACTAAACGAATTATCCAGTTGAATTAAGCGGTTATTAAAGATTGCGCGAGAAGATATTGTTGTTGCAAGGCACCGCGATTTGCCTCAACCACAGCCAATCCCGCGTTCACCGCCTGCTGGCGTAACTCAGGTTTAGCAAAATACTCAATCAAGTTAGCGGCAAGTTCATCCGCCGAAGCGACAACCCTTAACCCACCAGCATCCGCCAACATCTGCGTAATCTGGGCAAAGTCCCAATGGTTCGGCCCCACCATAACAGGTACGCCCATAGCAACAGGCTCCAAGGGATTATGGCCACCATTATTGATCAGCGTGCCACCGACAAAAGCTTGATCCGCGGCGCCATAAAAGGTCAGAAGTTCACCCATGGTATCGCCTACCAGCACTTGAGTCGTTGCCGCCACAGGAAGATTACCGCTGCGGCGAACAAATTTAAAACCTTGGCTGGCAACAACCTCAGCAACGGCAGAAAATTGCTCAGGATGACGCGGCGCAATAATCAGCAAGGCATCGGGCCACTGAGCCAATAATTGCCTATGGGCTGTAAGCATGGCGTCAAATTCTCCAGGATGCACACTGCCTGCGACCCAAATCGGCGAGGTTTCACGCCCCCAAGCTTGACGTAGCTGCTTGGCATTGGCTAAACGCTCAGGCGTAATACTGAGATCAAACTTCAAGCTACCGCATACTGTTACTCTGTCCTGCGATACACCTAACTCGATAAAACGCTGCGCTTCTACTTGAGTCTGCACCGCAATAACATCGAGTCGCTGCAACATAGGCCGACTGAGTTTAGGACGCTTAGCGTATTGCGCCGCCGATTTGACCGATAGGCGAGCATTGGCCAACATCAAGCGCACACCGCGTTTGGCCGCTAAGGCAACTAAGTTAGGCCACAGCTCGGTTTCCATAATGATGCAGGATTTAGGTGACACTTGGTGCAAGAAACGCCCCACACACCAAGGTAAGTCAAAGGGTAAATAACAATGTTGCACTGAGTCACCAAAGGCTTTACGCACCTGCGCAGACCCTGTTGGGCTGGTTGTGGTAACCGTAATGCTTAATTCAGGGTGTGATTGCATAATCAAACGGATCAATGGGATTGCCGCAAGCGTTTCACCCATAGACACAGAATGGACCAGTAAATCCGTCGATTTAAGTCGAGTTAATCCAAAACGCTCCCCCCAACGACCGCGGTAATCAGGGCTTTTAATAGCACGAAATGCTAAATAGACGACTAGCAAAGGGGATAATAAATATAAGATCGTGGAATAGAGAAAACGATTCATTAAAAACGTGCTTATGAGTTTTGCCTGATGAATAGCGGCAATGTTAGCATATGCACCAAATTAGGGATAATTTACCAGCAGTTCGGCGGTCGTTGGTTAGCTTTCTTTGATCAATTATGTGGCGTTCACTAGCAATTTGGATAACTTATGAAAACCCGCGACAAAATAATCTATGCCAGTCTTGAACTGTTCAACGAGCATGGCGAAAGAAACATCACCACCAATCACATTGCTGCTCACTTAAATATGAGTCCCGGGAATCTTTATTACCATTTTCGCAATAAAGAAGACATTATCCGCTGTATTTTCAGTCTATATGAGAATCATCTCGAATCGGGTTTCCAACCCTATGAAGATAAGCAAGTGGATGTAGAACTGTTAATCGGCTACTTCGATGCTATGTTCTATACCCTGTGGCAATTCCGCTTTATGTACGCCAATCTTGCAGATATTCTCGCCCGCGATGAAGAACTAAAAAAACGCTATTTACACGCACAGCAGCAAGTCTTAACGCGTTCAAGCCATGTGCTGCATAAACTCACACAAGATGGATTTCTGTGTGTCGATGCTGACAAAATCACGCCACTGGCGGATACCATTAAGATGATCGTCAGCTTTTGGATTGGTTATCAACTCACACAATCCAGCACGTCAACCATTACTAAAGCGACACTTTATGAAGGCGTTTTAAGGGTGCTGATGATTTTCAAAGCCTATGCAACCCCGACTTCCGTTGCGACTTTTACTCGCCTAGAGCAACATTACCACGCGCTAGCGAGTCAAGAATCCCTATAACATCATCCCAAACGCCTATGTTGGGAACTCGCATTCGGAACTAAACTCAAAGCAATTATAGTACTGAGTGCGAACCCGTTTTCGCTCTACAACGCTTAAAAGAATACTCAGTCAAACAGTGGCAAACTTATGTTGCACATTAGTTTTTATAATGTAAAAACCACTTTAGCCCTAAACTAGTTTATCTTGCGAACCTGCATGAAAAAAAGGCTGTAGGCCGATTAGGTTTAGAGTTAGAATGCCGCCACTCCCAAAATCAGAATAAAGTTAACTAAGGAGATATCAGGTGGCCTCTACCTCATTCTACGCACAGATTAATCAACAGCTTGCAGACATCAAAGCCGAAGGCTTATATAAAAGCGAGCGTGTTATTGCCTCACCACAACAGACTGCCATTCAAGTTAATCACCAAGAAGTTGTTAACTTTTGCGCGAATAATTACCTAGGCCTAGCGAATCACCCAGAGCTAATCAAAGCCGCCCAACAGGGATTAGACAGCCACGGCTTTGGTATGGCGTCGGTACGCTTTATTTGCGGCACCCAAGACATACATAAAAAGCTAGAAGCTAGCCTAAGCGAATTCCTCGGCACTGAAGACACCATTCTTTACTCTTCATGTTTTGATGCAAACGCAGGTCTGTTCGAGACCTTGTTAGATGCAGAAGACGCCATCATTTCCGATGCGTTAAACCATGCTTCTATCATCGACGGTGTGCGTTTATGTAAAGCGAAGCGTTTCCGCTATGCCAACAACGACATGGCCGATTTAGAAACTCAGTTGATCGCCGCGAAAGAAGCAGGCGCCCGTAACATCTTGATCGCCACCGATGGCGTATTCTCGATGGACGGCGTGATTGCTAACCTGCAAGGCGTATGTGATTTAGCCGATAAATACGGCGCACTGGTGATGGTCGATGACTCTCACGCTGTGGGCTTTATCGGCGCAAACGGCCGTGGCACGCACGAATATTGCAATGTGATGGACAGAGTCGACATCATCACTGGCACCTTAGGCAAAGCCTTAGGCGGCGCATCGGGTGGTTTCACTTCGGGTAAAAAAGAAGTCATCGACTGGTTACGTCAGCGTTCACGTCCTTACCTGTTCTCTAACTCATTAGCGCCATCAATCGTGACTGCATCTATCCATGTGTTAAAAATGCTCAAATCAGGCCAAGCCCTGCGCGAAGCCGTATGGGAAAACAGCCGTTATTTCCGTGAGCAAATGTCAGCAGCAGGCTTTACTTTGGGCGGCGCCGACCACGCGATTATCCCTGTGATGATTGGTGATGCGAAACTGGCGGGCGACTTTGCTAACCGCTTATTAGCAGAACATATTTATGTTATTGGCTTCTCGTTCCCAGTAGTTCCTAAGGGACAAGCCCGTATCCGTACGCAAATGTCAGCGGCACATACCCGTGAGCAACTCGACAAAGCGATCGCCGCCTTTACCCGTATTGCCAAAGAAATGGGCATTATTTAACCCCTATTTAGGACTTGAGACAATGAAAGCACTAAGCAAGTTAAAAGCCGAAAAAGGTATTTGGTTAGTCGATGCGCCTAAGCCAGTGATGGGCCACAACGATCTGCTGATCAAAATTAAAAAAACTGCGATTTGTGGCACCGACATGCACATCTACAACTGGGACGTATGGTCACAAAAAACCATTCCAGTCCCCATGGTTGTTGGTCATGAATATGTAGGCGAAGTGGTTGATATCGGTCAAGAAGTTCGTGGTTTTAAGATAGGCGACCGCGTGTCTGGCGAAGGCCATATCACCTGCGGCCACTGCCGTAACTGCCGCGCAGGCCGCACCCATTTATGCCGTAACACCTCTGGCGTGGGTGTCAATCGTGAAGGTTCATTTGCGGAATACTTAGTTATCCCCGCCTTTAACGCCTTTAAAATCCCTGATGATATCAGCGATGATTTAGCCTCAATCTTTGACCCCTTTGGTAACGCTGTGCACACAGCATTATCCTTCGATTTAGTCGGTGAAGACGTGTTGATCACCGGCGCAGGTCCCATCGGCATAATGGCGGCTGCAGTATGTCGTCACGTAGGTGCTCGCCATGTGGTGATCACTGACGTCAACGAATACCGCTTAGAGCTGGCCCGTAAAATGGGCGCCACGCGCGCTGTGAACGTGTCAAAAGAAAACCTAAAAGACGTGATGAAAGAACTGGGCATGACCGAAGGTTTCGACGTTGGATTAGAAATGTCTGGCGTACCCTCAGCCTTCCACGCCATGTTAGATACCATGAACCACGGCGGCAAAGTCGCTATGCTCGGTATTCCAAGTGGTGAAATGGCCATCGACTGGAGCAAAGTGATCTTCAAAGGTTTGGTCATTAAAGGCATCTACGGCCGTGAAATGTTCGAAACTTGGTACAAAATGGCCAGTCTTATCCAATCAGGCTTAGATATTTCACCTATCATCACTCACCACTTCAAGATTGATGATTTCCAACAAGGTTTCGACGCTATGGGCTCGGGCCAATCGGGTAAAGTGATCCTCAGCTGGGATTAATCCTCCAGAGCATTACCTAGATAGGGGCTGTACACTCGCAGCCCCTTGTTGCACACTTATCCCATCTTGATTTCCATCTCTTAGCTTTGTCAGGTTTTATTATGTCTTCCTTTAAACACTTAAGCGTTAATCAATTGCTGCAAATGACCGAAGCACAGCCAGTGCAAATCGTCGATATCCGCGATGGCAATAGCTTCACCAACGGCCATATTGCAGGTGCAACTAACCTGAATAACGAAAACCTAGCGCAATTTATTAGCCAAGCCGATATGGATAGCCCACTGGTGGTGGTTTGTTACCACGGCATGAGCAGCCAAAATGCAGCGCAATATTTATGCGAACAAGGTTTTGATGACGTTTACAGCCTAGACGGCGGCTATAGCGCCTGGCATGAGGCGAATGCATGATAGAAATTGGCAGACTCCCCAACAGCAGAGCCGCGCAGGCATTTGTCGATTACCTCAAAGGGGAAGACATTGACTGCCAAATTGAGCCGCTGGTTCAGGGTGTTGCCATTTTGGTTATCCATGACAAAGATGTGGAGCAAGCACGCAAAGAGTTTGCCCACTTTATTGCTCACCCTTACGACAATAAATATCTGCAAGCCTCATGGGAACACGGCGATACCCAAACCAAACTCGATTATGGTGCCCCTTCGCTGCAGTTGTTCACCCAATTTATTACCGGCGCAGGCCCAGTCACGCTGATCGTATTTGCGGTTTGCGTACTCATTTTTGCGGCGATGAACTTAGGATTCGCCAACCAAACCTACGAAGCACTGTCCTATTTTGGGGCAGTACCTCATTCAGAGTTCAGCCAGTTCTGGCGTGTTTTTACACCGAGCCTGCTGCATTTTTCAGCCATGCACGTCATCTTTAATTTGCTCTGGTGGTGGTATTTAGGCGGTAAAATCGAAACCCGTATCGGTACTGCACCATTGCTCATTTTGCTGTTTGTCGCAGGAACTCTGCCAAACGTTATCCAATATTATGTCGGTGGACCTAACTTTGGCGGGCTGTCCGGCGTTGTGTATGCAGTGGTGGGTTACACTTGGATCATGGGTATACGTAAACCCGCAGCTGGAATAGATTTCCCACCATCATATATGGGCTTTATGATGATATGGTTGGCATTGGGATTCACAGATATTCTAGGGGTTTCGGTTGCTAATGGTGCCCACATTGGCGGCTTACTCATAGGTTTAGCCCAAGGTTTATTTGATAGCCGCAAATCCTCGAGCTCAATCTAATAACTCAATCTAATATTGTGAACCAAGATAAATCCTGAAATTTATCTTGGTTCAATGACTCGCTTCACTCCTCTACAAACCGCTCAAACTAACTCTGATCAGTCATTTCTAGTAGCTTAACGACTAGCTTCTCGATGCCTGAATGCGCCTCAGCAATATTACCAGCCAACATATAAGCGGGAGTGCTGACAATGCGATTCGCTTCATCCACGACTATCTCATGTACTGTCGCAACTTGATGCTCACCGCCCATCAAATTAAACGCTGCGACAGTATCGCTATCATTACCGATAGTGCCTTTTACACCCTGGGGATATAAACGCGGGATCATCATAGGAGCAATACAGATAAAACCAACGGGCTTTTTCGCCAGAATGAACTCATTGATAAAATCAGTCACCAGCGGTTCCACTTCACACTCACTGCCATTCGTCGCAAAGTTACACAGATTTTTCGCCGCACCAAAGCCACCGGGAATGATCAAGGCATCAAATTCGGCGATATCTAATTCTGTGGTCGCTTTGACTTCGCCACGGGCGATACGTGCCGACTCCACCAGCACGTTACGACTTGCAGCAGCATCGACCTCGCCAGTGAAATGATCTACCACATGCATCTGTTTGATATCAGGTGCAAAACACTGGTAGTGAGCCCCTGATCGGGATAAGCATAAAAGCGTTAAAACCGATTCATGTATCTCAGTTCCATCGAAAACACCACATCCACTCAGTAACACTGCGACTTTTTTCATTAAAAATATCCTTCTTATGTCATTAAGTTTTAACAAACCATAAACAAACTAGTTGATCTGATTAAAAATCGTGCTAACTTAATTCGTCGAATCTGACGAGTGCCGAAAATTAAGCCAATCCTTAGATGTATTTTACGGAGTCAATAAAAAATCCACAAATTGGGAAGATTTTTTAAGAAACAGTATTGAACTCACACAAATCTTTTATAAACATAAAAAACAACAACTTAAAAAAATCGCACTAAGCCGTAATCATCGCCATTATTCTCAGTTGACTTTTTCACTCACAGACTTATCCACAGGCTGAGAGTCATTTTGCCATGGCTGAAATAGTGCTTCTGTGGCATGCTTAGCGCCATCTAAGTCATCGATAAACGAAAAATACCTATGCCAACCGTCGCTAAAAACCCACTTGTGCTTGTGGATGGATCTTCTTATTTGTATCGCGCCTATTATGCGCCTCCTCACCTGACAAACTCAAAGGGCGAAGCAACGGGTGCCGTTTATGGCGTAGTGAATATGTTACGCAGCTTGTTGACCCGTTATCAACCAAGCCATATCGCAGTCGTGTTCGATGCCAAGGGAAAAACCTTCCGCAATGACATGTACAGCGAATACAAAGCACAGCGCCCACCTATGCCTGATGATCTACGTTCGCAAATCGAACCCTTGCATCGCATTATTCGCGCACTAGGTTTACCACTGATTTCAATTTCCGGCGTCGAAGCCGATGACGTGATCGGTACAATTGCCCGCCAAGCCAGCTTAGAAAACCGTGCCGTGCTTATCAGCACAGGCGATAAAGACATGGCGCAATTAGTGGATGAAAACGTTACGCTCATCAACACCATGACAGACACCATAATGGGCCCAGAAGAAGTCGTCACCAAATTTGGTGTCGGTCCAGACCGTATCATAGATTTACTCGCGCTGATGGGCGACAAGGCCGACAACATTCCCGGCTTACCCGGCGTAGGTGAGAAAACGGCGCTCGCTATGCTCACGGGAGCCGGCAGTGTGAGTAACTTATTAGCGGAACCCGAAAAAGTCGCCGAGCTCGGCTTTAGAGGTTCTAAAACCATGGCGGCAAAGATCATTGAAAATGCCGACATGCTCAAGCTTTCTTACGAACTCGCCACCATCAAAACCGATGTCGAACTTGAGCAAGATTGGCACGAACTCACTCTCATGCCAGCAGACAAAGATGAACTGATCAAATGCTACGGCGAGATGGAGTTTAAACGTTGGTTAGCTGAAGTCTTAGATAATAAAATGACGGCAAATACCTCAATTGATGCGGCATCCACAGAAACGCAAGAAGACTCATCTCCAGTCGAAGCGATTGAAACACAGTACGACTGCATTCTCACCGAAGCCGAATTAGACACTTGGATTGCTAAGCTTAAACAAGCCGACTTAATGGCAATCGATACTGAGACCACCAGCTTAGATTACATGGTGGCCGAATTAGTCGGGATTTCCTTCGCCGTTGAGACAGGAAAAGCCGCTTATCTTCCTTTAACCCACGATTACGTTGGTGCACCGACTCAAATCGATAAAACGGTCGCGTTAGAAAAACTGCGTCCGCTGCTTGAGGATCCAAAGATCAAGAAAGTCGGTCAAAATCTTAAGTACGACATCAGTATCTTAGCCAATGCAGGGATCAAACTACAGGGCGTCGCTTTCGACACTATGCTCGAATCCTATGTTTTCAACTCAGTGGCTTCGCGCCATGATATGGATGGTTTAGCGCTCAAGTACTTAGGCCATAAGAATATCAGCTTTGAAGAAATCGCCGGTAAAGGTGCAAAACAGCTGACCTTCAACCAAATTCCACTGGAAACGGCTGCGCCTTATGCGGCCGAAGATGCCGACATCACACTGCGTTTACACCAACATTTATGGCCAAGACTCGAGAAAGAAGCCGAACTTGCCGCCATGTTTACCGGAGTCGAATTACCGCTAATCCAAGTATTGTCGGACATTGAACGTCAAGGGGTATTAATCGACAGTATGTTACTCGGCCAACAGAGCGATGAACTGGCGCGTAAAATCGATACCTTAGAAGAAAAAGCCTACGACATTGCTGGTGAAAAATTCAATCTTGGTTCACCTAAGCAGCTGCAAGTCTTGTTTTATGAAAAGCTAGGTTATCCGATCACCAAAAAGACCCCAAAGGGTGCGCCATCGACCGCGGAAGAAGTATTAGTCGAATTAGCCTTAGATTTCCCACTGCCAAAGGTGATCCTCGAGCATCGAAGCCTATCTAAGTTAAAGAGCACTTACACCGATAAGCTGCCACTGATGGTCAACGCCAAAACGGGTCGCGTACACACTAGCTATCATCAAGCTAATGCGGCAACAGGTCGCTTATCGTCAAGCGAACCTAACCTGCAAAATATTCCGATTCGCACCGAAGAAGGTCGCCGTATTCGCCAAGCCTTTATCGCCCCAGCAGGCCGTAAAATTTTGGCCGCCGACTACTCGCAAATCGAACTACGGATCATGGCCCATTTATCCCAAGATGCAGGCTTACTCAAAGCCTTCGCCGAGGGCAAAGACATTCATAGAGCCACTGCTGCAGAAGTATTTGGTACCGACTTTGATGAAGTAACCACAGAACAACGCCGCCGTGCCAAAGCGGTTAACTTCGGCTTAATTTATGGCATGTCAGCCTTTGGTTTGGCGCGTCAGCTTGATATCCCACGCCATGAAGCACAAACCTATATCGATACCTACTTTGCCCGTTATCCTGGCGTATTACGTTATATGGAAGAAACGCGCGCGGGTGCTGCTGACTTAGGTTATGTGTCGACTCTGTTTGGTCGTCGCCTCTACTTGCCCGAAATCCGTGATCGTAATGCGATGCGCCGCCAAGGTGCTGAACGTGCTGCGATTAACGCGCCAATGCAAGGTACGGCTGCTGACATCATCAAAAAGGCCATGATCAATATTGCCCAGTGGATCAAAACAGAAACCCAAGGCGAAATCACTATGATCATGCAGGTTCACGATGAATTAGTGTTTGAAGTCGATGCGGATAAAGCAGAGGCACTTAAAAAGACAATCTGCACCTTGATGGCGCAAGCAGCTAATCTCGATGTTGAACTGCTTGCCGAAGCAGGCATTGGTGATAACTGGGATGAAGCCCACTAATCTCAGTAATATCCAGAAGAACACTATCAATATGATTTAACTGAAAATAAAGCTAATCTGACTTCAATATTTTGAGCTCAGATTAGCTCTCTCCCGTCTTAATCGCCTCTAAGAACATCAATACAGAGTCCTTTTCATCACTCAGCATAAATAACCCTTTCACAATACAAATTAGCTCGTTAAGTTAGACAAACTTCATCGGCAGAAAATGATTCACTCACAGCCAAACAATCTTTACCTGATACATTTGGCAGTAGAGTTCATCGATACACTGCCACAGCAGATGGATATTAAAAGGTGTGATTTACTCGAATTGAAACTGCATTCAAGTCAGCCATATATGCTCAAGAATGCCATAACGGTTGTTCTCTCACGCGTACACCAAAATCTTAGGTCAGGATTAGAGTAAAAAATCAAATCTCAAATATTGATCACTTTTGTATATAAATTTCGATTTTTCTCTTTAAATCAGCCAATTAACCATTTTCACTGAAATTTTAGGATCAATTTGAGATGCTTTTTCACTCACAACCTGAGATCAAGCGCACATAATTACCTCTTTTTTGAAAAAACTGTTTTCCATTTAAAGATAAATAGAGTAATATTCTCTGCGTAGGGTACAGAGGTTAAGATGTTCTATCTTTCAGACCTTTATTTCACTTATAGTGATGAGCCAAATTCTGGCGCCTCAGCAACTTGTTTGCTGAGGCTTTTTTTTTGCTCTTTTTTCAGACTTTAAGTAAATTTTAGAGTATTTACTTTAATAAGGGATGAATTGGCTGTATGCTAGTTTCATTGAGAACCATTGAAGCTAATTTGATGGTGCTTGAGTCTTGTTGAATTTAGCTTCTCCCCAAAAGAGCTAATATTTTTGGCCGATGATAATATCATCGGCTATTTTTTTGCCTGAGATTAACGAATAACCGATGGGAATGAGACTGAACAAAAGAGAAAAAATTGCAGTAAAAACAAAGAGGAGGTATACACAGTCAAATTCTACCATGTACACCAAAACAGGCGATATTATTCAGCGTTATTCGCTGCATCTAACTCATCAGTCAACCACTGTGGATGACACCATTCATTAAGAATTGCCAACACTTTAGGCTTACCGGTTCCTTTAAGTGATGAGAAGGGTTCAACTTGCACCCAGTCGCCAAACTCACTTAGTTCGAGACGCACTTCATTTACGGTTTTCATCTTAGCACTTTGGGCTAATTTGTCTGATTTCGTTAGCAAAGCTAATACTGGAATTTCACTAGCAACTGCCCATTCAATCATCTGCATATCGAGATCTTTTAATGGATGACGAATATCCATCAAGACAACCACGCCACTTAAACAAGCGCGTTTTTGCAAATATTCACCCAATGCTTGCTGCCATTTATTTTTCAACGCAAGTGGGACTTGCGCAAAGCCATAACCAGGCAAGTCAACTAAACGACGCTGAGCATCTAACTCAAATACGTTAATTAGTTGAGTACGGCCCGGTGTTTTACTGGTTCTTGCTAAACTTTTTTGCTCAGTTAATGCATTGAGTGCACTAGACTTTCCAGCATTAGAGCGGCCAGCAAATGCAATCTCAACTCCAACATCGCCGGGCAGATATTGATCCAAATGTGCAATGTCAGGTGCACTGATTAAAAACTTTGCCCTACGAAAATCTATACGAGATTCAGTCACTATTTACTCCGAAATTTTTCTACGCAATACCATAATTTATGAAGAATTACTTACTTTCCCACGTTTTCGTGTAAAATATTACTCCGATCACATTAATCATATTTTACCACGCTTGCGGGTCACCCTAGTAAGCTCAGGATAATAATTTAACCAGAAGTTGGAACGCCATGAAAAAGCTAGCTCTTGCGCTGTCTGTTGTAATTGCCGCCATATCTTCACCTGCGATTGCTGAAGGTAATGCTGAAGCGGGAAAAACGAAAATCATTGTCTGTTCGGCCTGTCACGGTATGGACGGTAACAGTATGATCGATATGTACCCCAAAATTGCGGGCCAACACGCCACTTACCTCCAAAAGCAACTACATGATTTCCGTAGCGCAGCACAAACTGGCGGTAAAGATGGTCGTATGGATCCTATCATGAGTGGCATGGCAATGCCTCTAAGCGATCAGGATATTCTCGACATTAGCGCATATTTTTCTAGCCAAGCAATCCAAGTGGCTGAAGCAAAAGATGTTCCTGAGTTAGGCGCTAAACTTTACAAGGGTGGTGATGTTTCTCGTGGCATTACCGCTTGTATGGCATGTCATGGCCCAGATGGTAAAGGCGCTGAGCTTGCAGGTTTTCCAACGCTGGCAGGCCAACACGCAAACTACATCAAGATCCAGCTGACAAAATTCCGTGAAGCGGGCCGCCATAATGACTTAAATGGCATGATGCAAGATGTGGCTAAGAAACTAAATGATAGCGATATCGACGCGCTATCAAAGTATCTTTCTAGCCTGAAGTAATCTTCGCGAGTGAAAAGAAGGGTGTATTGTCACCCTTTTTTACACCCCAAAGTTGACGTGGACGTAAACTGCAAAGATTCGTGCTTGACATAGATCACAGATTTCGGTTTAATAAGCCCCGTACCGAGATAAACCCATCTGTTTGTACAAAAAGATTAATAATAACTTACAGGTTTCGGTATAATTAACGTTCAAGATATAAGAATAAAGATACTCAATAACAATAATATACTTAAGACCACTCTCTAATAATAACAAGAGTCGTGATTTCCATTTGAAATCCAGGTCAGCACAATTTTGTAAGGGATGGCCGATAACGCCAATTTGCTTCTAGCAAAACACCTTACACTAAGGGTAACTTGCCCCATCAGGACATAGTTTACATGATGTAAACTGTAGCAAAGGAAGCGATAAGCTTAGGATGCACTGGCTGGATGCTTGTTATCACAGGAAGGTACTTAAGTAACATGGATGGTTAACTCGACGTCAATGATGACGATGCTTTAAAAGATGTGTTGCGAGACCATCTACGGAAACTGTAGTCAGGATGGCGACAGAAAAAATAAAGTGTCTGGAAGACCATTAACAAAAATAATGCAGGGAAAGCAGTAAAAAAAGAAGGATACCGACCGGGAAAGTCGCATAGCAAGTATGGATACTTGGAATCAGGATAAGGTGCTAAAGCACCCTTTGTAAGGCGGCAGTTTAACTGCCGCCTTTTTTCTTTTGTAACACCCCATTAGTGTCTAAAATGTGCACTCAACCAATATAATTGGTACAATCAAAGCCTTAATAACCACTTCAGCAGACTCAATGCCCAGATGCCCTCTTTGTCATAACAGTCAGACACGACTCCTTCATCAAGATAAAAAGCGGAGTTTTTATGTTTGCAAGACATGTGAGTTAACCTTTGCGGATGCGAATAGCCATTTACCCCCCGCGGCAGAGAAGCAAAGATACGGTCGTTCACGCATAGCGTCGAAGCAAAAACAGTTATCGCAATTTATTTTGCCGCTGTTAGCGCAATTAGAGCAGCAACAAGCTGGCAGTTTATTAGGATTGAATTTTGGCCGCATACTCGATGATGAGAGCCTGACGACCATAGAAAGCGCGGGCCACAAGTTAAATCAATATGATCCCTTTTTTGCCCCGAATCATGACGTGTTAAAGCTAGAGTATGATTTTATCTGCTGTTATCGGGTGTTTGAGCATTTTCAAAACCCTATAAAAGAGTGGACTTTGCTCTCTCGGCTACTGCATTCTGGTGGTTGGTTAGCGATAAGCACACCATTACTGACTGAATTAGATGGTTTTGCTAAGTGGCATTATAAGAACAACCTCACCCATGTGAGCTTTTATCAGCGACAAACCTTCGAGTACCTCGCAAACAATAGCGATTTTGAACTATTATTTGCCGCAAAGGACCTCGTTTTGATGCAAAAAACATCATAATCTGGTATAACACTCGGCCTAATTTCGCACCTTGTAGACAAGCTAACCCTTAGTCTACAAGGCCATACGTTGTAAATAATTGAGAAGACCATGTCTCGTAGCAAGAAAACACGCAAGGGCGGCGAGAACAGCCCTAAGTTACAGCCAAGAGTGAAGAAGCAAGATCGCGCTGTAGCGACTGGCAAACGTAAAGATTCTGGCAATAAATCAGGTAGTCGTCATAACGAAAGCTTAATTTTAGCGCAAGCGCCGCAACAGCAGGCCGCTAAGAAAAAAGACCCGCGTCATGGCAGTAAAAAGCCTGTGGCTTTAGCAATTCCTGCGGCAGTGGTAACAGATAAAGCCGCTCAGCCAAAAGTGAAACAAGCTAAGCTGACTGACGAGCAAAAACTGCTGAAATTGGAAGAAGATCCAAGACTAAATCAGCTGTTAGATATGCTTGAAGAAGGCCGCGACCTCAACGAGGTTGACCAAAAGTGGTTAGATCAACAGCTAAATAAAATTGAAGCTCTGATGATTAAACTAGGCATTAGCGACGATATGGATGATGACACACCTTCATCACCTGCTAAGTCTTTATCTGACGATGAGTTGTTCGACAAATTCGAATCAGGCGCTGACTTACTAAAAGATTATCAAGACAAGTTCTAACCTCTCAGTGCTAAGGCATAGGGAACTCAGTTTTTAGCTGTGGCTCCTTATGCCATTCATATAAGGAGTCTCTGTGTCTACGACTATCATTATTCTCGGTTTTATCATCATAGTAGCGCTAAGTAGCTACGCCACCTTCTTAATCCTAAAACTCAAGCAGCAAAAAAAGCGTCAGCAGGCTGAACAAGCCGAGCGTGAAGTCACGGCGAATGCAAAACGTGCCCAAGTTTTAGATGATATCCGCTATATCGCCACTGCCATGATTGAAGACCGCTGTGAGATCTCTGAAGGCGTGGTCAGGATTGGGCGATTATTTGAAATCCTGTCATTAAGTGAGCGTGTGGCTCCCGATTACCCTTCATTATTCAAACACTTTGAGTTAATTAAAAATCATCCCATCATGGATGCTCGTCAAGCCTTGCCTAAGCAAGAAAGAATGAAGTTAGACTTGATCAGAATGAAGTCCGAAGCCGCATTAGAGCAAGGCATTAGTGATGATGCGAAAAAACTGTCGGATTACCAAGCCAAAGCGATGCATTAAACCAGCCCATTGCTATACCTCAAGACCACTTATATTGTGGTTTTGAGGTCATCTCGATAAAACCCGCACCAATCTTACCCTCCTTACTCCCGTGAGCCTGCGCACAAAACCGCCAAATATCGACAGACAAGCGTACTTTTTTGATAGATATTGCGTAACTTCTAAAATGACAGACGTCATTTTTACAACCTAGATCAAGGTTATTTACTTAAGAACCTTGCATACTTCGCTTGTTGCTAATTTACCCACGGAGGACACGCCTTGAAGCAGCCCACTCAGATTAGCTGGGATCAGTCGATGATCGAAAAATATAACTACAGCGGTCCCCGTTATACCTCTTACCCAACGGCATTAGAGTTCGATGATACATTCACCGAACAAAATCTGCTGACGGCCATTGAAAATAGCAAAAGCGATAAACTGTCGCTGTATATTCATATCCCGTTCTGCGCCAAGCTTTGTTATTACTGCGGCTGTAATAAAGTCATCACCCGCCACCAACACAAAGCCGATCAGTACATTGAATATTTAAGCCAAGAAATTATTAAACGTGCGCCCCTGTTCAAACATTACAGTGTGACCCAAATGCATTGGGGCGGCGGTACACCCACGTTCTTAAATCCAGAGCAGATTCTTAAACTTACGTCACTGATTAAAGCTAACTTTAACTTTGCGGAAGAAGGCGAGTACTCAATTGAAGTCGATCCTCGCGAGATTGAGCTGTCAATGCTCGACACGTTGAAAGAAGCGGGCTTTAACCGGATATCCATCGGTGTACAAGATTTCAATAAAGAAGTGCAAATTGCCGTTAATCGCGAACAAGATGAGCAATTTATCTTCGACTTAATGGCCAAAGCAAAAGCCATGGGTTTTGTGTCAACCAACATAGATTTAATCTATGGTTTGCCACACCAAACGCCAGAAACCTTTGCCGCCACTATGCAGCGCGTTTTAGATTTATCGCCTGACCGTTTGTCGGTATTTAACTATGCTCACTTACCTGCGCGCTTTGCCGCTCAACGTAAGATCAAAGACGAGCATTTACCTTCGCCAAAACAAAAACTCGAAATGCTGCACCAAACTATTGAGACCTTAACTGGCGCTGGCTACCAATATATCGGTATGGACCACTTTGCTAAACCCGATGACGAGTTAGCCAAGTTGCAGCGCGAAGGCAGACTGCACCGCAACTTCCAAGGTTATACCACCCAAGAAGAATGCGATTTGTTAGGTCTTGGCGTATCATCCATCAGTCAGATTGGCGACTGCTATGCGCAAAACCAGAAAGATATCCGCCCTTACTATGAGGCCATAGATAAGGAAGGCCATGCTTTGTGGAAAGGTTGCAGCCTAAACCGTGATGATGAAATCCGCCGCGTCGTGATTAAACAGCTGATTTGCCACTTCGAACTGGATATGGCGAAAATTGATGAGAAACTGGGGATTAACTTCGAAACCTATTTCGCAGAAGATCTTAAGTTAATGCAGACATTTATCGATGATAAGTTAGTTGAAATCGTCGACAGACAGATCACTATCAGCCCTACTGGCCGTTTATTGATCCGCAATATCTGTATGTGCTTCGATCTTTACTATCGTCAAAAAGCGCGTCAGCAACAGTTCTCACGCGTGATCTAAAACGCTTATTGCTGCACTCGCAAACGCTCACAAAAAATCCGACTCTAGAGTCGGATTTTTTATTGATGGCTATTTTTATTAACGACTCAGAATCGACTTATACCTTAGCGGCATAGAGTGCTTTGCGCTCACTGTCCGATAAAAATGCCATTTCAACGCCGTTACGTTGCACCTGCGCTAACTCAGCATCGGTTAACTTGAGTTCAGATTTGGCGATACGATACTCATGATTAATATCGATAGCGCTCACACCGGGATCATCGGTATTTAGGCTTATCAACACGCCTGCATCCATAAAGGTTCTGAATGGATGCTCAGCGTAAGAAGCCACAGTAGAAGTATGCAAGTTACTGGTTGGGCAAGATTCGATGCCAATACGGTGCTTAGCAAGATATTCCATCAGCTTAGGATCGTGAATCGCGTTCACCCCATGACCAATTCGAGTTGCGCCAAGTTCTTGAATCGCTTGCCACATACTTTGTGAACCCGCAGCTTCACCGGCGTGAGCCGTAATCGCGAGGCCAGCATCACGAACACGTTTAAAGTGATCGTTAAATAACTCGCCAGGGAAGCCCATTTCATCGCCGGCTAAGTCCATAGCCACGAGATGTTGTTTATGGGCGAGTAAGCCTTCAAGTTCTTGAGTACAAGCGGCTTGACCGAATGAACGTGACATAATGCCAATCAAATTGATCTTCACGTTATAGTCTTTTAAGCCAGCTTTAACGCCGTCAACTACCGCCTCAACTACGCCTTCAATCGGTAACTTATGGTTCATCGCCATATAGTAAGGACTAAAACGTAACTCAGCGTAATCTAAGCCAGATAACGCCGCATCGGCAACGTTTTCATAGGCGACGCGTTTAACCGCATCCAAATCTGCGAGTACGGCAACCATCCAATCGAGCTTCTTTAAGAAGGCGACTAAGCTAGTTTCTTTCCCCTGAATTTGCACAAAAGGTGCGAGCGTCTCTAAAGAATCGGCAGGTAGCGCAATGCCGTGTTGGTGTCCTAGTTCCCAAATGGTATTTACCCGCACATTACCGTCTAGGTGACGATGCAGATCCACCAATGGAATGGATGTATCAATCATATTTAACCCCTATTTGAACTACCCAGCCAATGCTTTTGTTATTTGGTCGCGGGCGGACACTAAGTTTAACACGCATTTTCGGGGGCATTTATGCGCTAAACGCATTTAAATTCACATTCAGTCACAATTCTGCTTAATATCCATACAAGGAACGGCCGCATTCATCAGGCATAATGACTTCAATAACAACGAAAATATCAGAGATCTAACATGCATAAACTCTTAACCCCCAGTTTATTGATATGCGCATTAGGCGCCTGCAGTGCCACCCAAACCACAAAAAATATTCAAACCCCATCGTCACAGGCAATATCAGCAGCACAATCGCAAGTTGAACCAATCGCCCCAGCGCTGCAAGCGATTATCGACCAAAGCTGGCAATTACAGCTCAGTGCGAGTCCTGAAATGGCTTACAGCATGGGCTATGCCAGTGCCGCAGGAAAATTAACGGATCTCTCGCCAGCCGCGCTCGCTAAGCTTAATCAAGGTCAAATCGCAGTACTAGCGCAGCTCAAAGCACTCGACCGCGGCAGCTTGAGTAAAGAAGATAAGATTAACGCTCAAATACTGGAAGATCAGCTCCAAAACGATGTCGACCTATATCGTTTCAAGGATTATTACCTGCCCATTACGGCGGAAAGCGGCTTCCACGCTTATATCACGTCAATCACACAGGGAAGATTCAACACCCTTGAGGATTACCGCAACTATATTGCCAAACTCAATGCACTCCCGACCTATTTCGCCCAGCAAACCCACTGGCTAAAACAAGGATTAGCCGAGGGAATAACGCCGCCAAAAGTGACACTCAATGGCTTTGAAGACAGTATCAGTGCTTATATCGTCCCTGTTGAAAAGAGCAGTTATTTCAAACCTTTTACTCAATATCCCAACTATTTCACTGAGGCACAAAAAACTCAGCTGACCCAAGAAGGTCGCGCTTTAGTCGAGCAAAAAGTCCTACCGCTATATCAAAACTTCTATGATTTTATGACTAAAGAGTACATTCCCAATGCACGGGAAAATATCGCAGCCAGTAGCTTACCTAACGGTGCTGAGTTTTATGAGAATCGGGTGCGTTACTATACGACCTTGAATATGACGTCGGCAGAAGTGCATGAACTGGGCGTAAAAGAAGTACAACGTATCCGCCAAGAAATGGAACAAATCATCGCGTCAGTAGGTTTTAAAGGCAGCTTTGCCGACTTCTTACATTTCCTGCGGACCGATCCTCAGTTCTACACCACCAGTGCCGATCAGTTACTCAAAGAAGCGGCATTTATTGCCAAAAAAGCCGATGCCATGCTGCCTAAGTACTTCGGCAAACTCCCCCGTAAACCCTATGGTATAGCACCAGTGCCCGCAGAAATTGCGCCGAAATACACCACAGGCCGATATTCAGGCTCGAACAGCGATGACGAACCCGGTTACTACTGGGTCAACACTTATGCATTGGATAAGCGCCCACTCTACGAGTTAGAAGCTTTAACTTTGCACGAAGCCGTACCCGGTCATCATCTGCAAATATCACTCAACTCTGAGCTAACCTCACTCCCAGATTTCCGTCGTTATGGCTATATATCTGCCTTTGGTGAAGGATGGGGGTTATATTGCGAATATTTAGGTTTAGAAGCTGGTTTCTACCAAGATCCATATAGTAACTTTGGGCGCTTAACCTATGAAATGTGGCGCGCGGCCCGTTTAGTCGTAGATACTGGCATGCACGCCCAAGGATGGAGTCGTCAACAAGCCATCGACTTTATGGCCAGCAATACCGCACTATCACTGCACAATGTCACTACCGAAATTGACCGCTATATTTCGTGGCCAGGACAAGCCTTGTCCTACAAGATTGGTGAGTTAACAATCAAACGATTACGTGCCAAGGCAGAACAGGAACTCGGCGACAAATTTGATATTCGTGCCTTCCACGATGCAGTGCTCGAAAATGGCTCAGTGCCTATGTCGATCCTCGAACAGCAAATCAATGATTTTATTAAAGCGAAAAAGGCGACACGCTAAGTTAATGAAATTCATGGGAGTCGGTATTTTCAGACTCCCATGGTTGTCTGTTACACTCTAACAAACCATTCAAGCCAAATGATTTGCGACTGAGTATGAGCCAAGCCAAAGCGACATTTTCGACTGAACACGATTTAAATACCTCAGAGCAACAAGCCTTCTGGCAAAGCGTTGTTCAAGACACGCTAGCCTCTGCCGACGGCGTCACGCTGGCCTATATGATGGTCAAACATCCCCAAGCGCATACCGCAATCGTTCTCAGCAGTGGCCGAGTCGAGTCCTATTTAAAGTATCAAGAATTGGTCTTCGACTTATACCAACAAGGTTACTCTGTTTATGCCATAGATCACCGTGGCCAAGGGCTATCGGATCGTATGACAATCAATCCACACATGGGCCATGTGCGAAGATTCAATGATTATATTGATGACTTTGCTCTATTTATGCAGAAGATAGTGTTACCACAAAACGACAAACAACTCATGCTACTTGGCCATTCAATGGGGGGCGCGATTGGCACTTTATATCTCAAACAGCATCCCGATATTTTTACCGCCGCGGCATTTTCCGCACCCATGTATGGCATTAAATTACCTATGCCAAAAGCGTTCGTACGCTGGTTGGCCAGTAAACTCGATACCACACTCAATGGCGGCGAGCCTAATTATGTACTTGCAGGACAAAACTATAAACCTGTTCCATTCAAAGGGAATGAGCTAACTCACAGCCAAACCCGATACCAAGCCTACCGAGAATTGTATGATGCTGCCCCTAAGTTACAACTCGGTTCACCCACTAACCGTTGGTTGACTGAATCTTTAGATGCGGCAGATACTTGCGTACTGGCAACGGCACAAATTCGCACTCCGATACTGATACTGCAAGCGAGTGAAGATAAGATTGTTGATAATGCGGCCCAGAATCTCGCCGTGAGTACCCATTGCCAATTGAAAGTAATCGCTGGGGCTGCCCATGAGATTTTTATGGAAAAAGACGCCTGCCGAAACCAAGCCTTAAACTATGCTCTCGACTTCTTTAAACGCTACGCAATAAAGGACGAGGACAAACAAGCTGGATAAAGTCCGCTTGGTTTAAAGCTCGACTGAATAAATAGCCCTGATAGCCATCACAGCCTAGTTCAACAAAAGCTTGATATTGTTGGGATGATTCGACACCTTTGGCGACAACGCTCAAATTGAATTGCCGCGCAGAGGTAATAAGTACATTCACTTTTGTTGGCATTGTGGTTAATGAATCGATACAACTCATATCCAATTTAACCGCAACTAATGGCTGATTAGCTAAGCAGCTCAAGGCACTCAAACCCGAACCGAAATGATCGAGGATGATGCCTACACCTGCTTCAACTAACTTAGAGACACGCTCATCGACAAACTGTGGTTGCATTAACAATGCGGCCTCATTGAGCTCAATACCCAGTTGATTAGCCACAATACCATGCTCCTTAACTAACCCAACGAATGCATCAACAAAATCAGCCTGACCAAATGAGAATGCACTGATATTGAGAGTCAAAGGAGGCAAACTCCTTCCTTGAGCCCGCGATTTCTGAATAAACAGACACACCCGCTTTGCCACCCAAAGATCAAGCTCAGCAATAATTCCCCCTTGTTCTGCTAACGCCACAAATTCAGCTGGCGGAATAAACTCTCCATCAGCACGATACCAACGCGTGAGCACTTCAGCCGAGACAAGTTCACTGGTCGCATTGATCACAGGCTGGAACATTAACGTTAAGCTATCTTGTTGTAATGCGGTTTGTAATTCCTGTTGCAACAGCTCATCACGGCTCTGGCGAAAGTCCATTTCAGCATGGTAAAAAGCGCACCCAGCTTGACCTGCTTGCTTAGCGCTTAACGTTGCCAACTCGGCACGACGCATCACTAAAGCAGGATCTAAGGTTTCTATACTATCGAGTAAACAGATCCCCACACACGCGCTCAGCTCAAAGTGATGATGACCGTAATGGAATGGTCGAGCAATCACTTGCCTTAACTCACTCGCAAGGGCTAAAGCACGACGAGCAGCGGCTGACGCATCTGCCGCTAAATCTTTAGCAAGCAAAACGAAATTACCAGACTCTAATCGACCGACCGTTATATTTTCAGTGAAATAACTCGATAAACGGGCCGCGATTTGCGTTAACAAGCGCTCTAATTCATGGGAATGTAAAGTGGCGACCAATCCTAAGCGATCCACCTCAACGAGCAGCAATGCCCCCCATTGCCCCGAACTATTACCTTGGGTTAAAAATTGAGATAAACGCACCATAAAGACATCGAGCAACATCTTGCGACCGACAACAGATTGATCTACAAGCTCAGTAATTGCAGCATGGTTCTTCGCGCTTTCTGACACATCCATATGAATGCCTATCATGCGAGTCGGGCGCCCTTGGGGATCCCAATCAACTAACATACCGCGGTCTAATACCCACACATAATGGCCATCTCTATGGCGTAAGCGGTGAACACTTTCAAATTCTTTACTCTTTCCGCTAACGTATTCCTGCAAAGCATCTAACACAATCTGCTTATCATCGGGATGTAGCCGCGTCTCCCATGTCTGGAATACTCCAGCCAATTCATCAGGCTCATAACCAATCATCTCTTTCCAGCGATCAGAAAGAAAAACCTCCCCAGTACTAATATCCCAATCCCAAATACCGTTACGCGAACCTTCCACAGCAAATAACCAACGCAATTCACTGTCATTGAGCTGTTTAACTGCCCGACTTAAACGCTCATGTGCCTGCTGCAAACTGGCTTGCAAAGATAAAACTTCAGATGAACTCCAAGGTATCGATGTCGAAAAGGAAGAAGTGCCTACCTGCTTAGCTGCCTCGCTCAACATTTGGAATGGGCGGATCAGCAGGAAATATAAAATAAAGGTAAAGCCAATCAGCAATAATCCGCCAAGGCCCCAAACCCGTATAAAACGTTGCTGCAACTTAGCAGAAGCTTCGGCAACTAAAGGGGCTAAATCGGCTTCAAGATAAATCAAATCAACAGCCCCACCATACTGGGGAAGAACGGGATAATATGCTTGAATAGTTAAACGGTCGAGATTAACGAGGATCTGCGGAAGAAAAGCTTGAACCACAGAGCGGTGAAGGTCTACATCATAACCATCGATGACTTGAGTCGCATTGCTATCACGCCACACAGTATGATTAGCAAAACGAATACGGCTTTCAGCATCAACCAAGATATACACCATAGTGCCCATATCCAGCGCAGCTAAGGAAACTTCCTGCTCAATCCGCTCTACATCCTGTAAAGCTTGCGCCGATTGAACCACATTCTGCATGCGGAACAACTGTTGCTTTATCAAAGCCGATTGTCGCTGCGCAAGTTCAGCCCTAACTTGGTCACTTTCGAACAGGTACTCGCCTATGACCAACACTAAATATAGGGTCAGCATACAAAGAGGAAGCAGTACTGCGAGCGAAAGCTTACGAAGCATAGGCAACAGATGGCCGTTAACAAAAAAATTAATATTTTTGTATGCTAACGGGAAACTAACCACTAAGCAAAAGGACTTATCAAACTAAGCGAGATCTTCATGTAAATAATCAACTTAGAGTATAAAAGTCTGAAATAAAGGAAGGAAAAAACGTAAAGAACTAGCAGAAGAACCAAAACGAAAATGAATAAAACAATGCTATATAGCATTGGTCTTTAAATGACAATTTAACAAATTGCATACGCAAAAAAGCCAGCTTATTCAGCTGGCTTGGTTACATCTCAATGAGATAATTAGGCGCTTGGCGATGACCTACTCTCACATGGGGAGACCCCACACTACCATCGGCGCGTTTGCGTTTCACTTCTGAGTTCGGGATGGGATCAGGTGGTTCCACAAGGCTATTGTCACCAAGCAAATTCTGTTTATTACCGTGTCCATCTCTGGCTCACGCTAATAATAATTCGGAAAGCTGATTGTTTTGAGTCTTTAACTTTATCAAGTATCTGTATTCTGTCTAAGGCTTTTCGTACGACCTCCATGGAAGGAGGAAGTGCTAGAAAATGTCTGGAACATTTTCAGTAAAACCCATCTGGGTTGTATGGTTAAGCCTCTCGAGTCATTAGTACATGTTAGCTCAACGCCTCACAACGCTTACACACCATGCCTATCAACGTCCTAGTCTCGAACGGCTCTTTAGAGGAATTAAATTCCTAG
>NZ_JAKKRO010000065.1:0-29154 GCF_025654235.1 Shewanella sp. SM32
AACACAGCCAGCTAAATTTTGTCTCACCAGGGCAACGTCATGCACTGCAAGATGGCGCTATTTTAGCGAAGCGCAAGAAAGTGCTTGAGGCGGCGAAGGAAAGAAAACCGATGCGTTGGTCTACAGAGATCAGAAATTGTGAAGCGGTTGGCGCTGTAACACTCAACCCAGATAAGGCACCAGAAGAAGGCGTAATAAATGCAGCTTAATATTTAAACAAAGAGTGACAACTATCTTGAAAAACACCGTACTCTCTGCCAAGCAAAGCCATGTCTACTGCTACAACAAGCTCTGACTCAGCTCTCGTTAATGCGACGTAGACCATATTCCAAGTCTTGTTGAACTTGGTTACACCATTCTGCATTAAGCATTTGAATATCGCTGGCGTTAAGATTAAGACACAAACCTTAGACTCTAAGCCCTTAGTTCGTTGGATGCTGCTTATTGCATACTTGGCCGAATTGTCCTTAGATGAACTAAATTGCTCGGCTGAGCGGCAAAGTTTTATGAACAGCTCTTTTTCATACGGAATTTCCAGCTTGGCAAGAAATTTACGTATAGATTTGTTGTTGTCATTCTTGGATAACAGGGAGGCAAAGAAACGCTGTAATGAATATATGACCACGCCTTCTTCGTATTCGGGAAACTTTACTGTAAGTAGCTCTTCTACCTCAGGATCAAACTCGGGTAGTGACCCTGCTTGTTTGGTTGAGTAATTACCTTCTTTTCTGAAGATGCTCACTAAGCTTCTAGTCTCAATGTGATGACAGAGAACGTCGTCGTAATGATCATCTTCAGAAGTGATGTATGTTAGGCGTCCTTCAACTTCAGACAAGCTAGTTTGCTCTTGGCCTTTGGGGCAAAAGGTGTTTGATAGGTCAAGAATTCTCTGTGGAACCCTACGAGAAGTAGTTATATTCGGAAGTACTTTAACTTTTTCGTTGGCTTTATTCGCAGCTAACCAGTCTGTGAAAGATGTTGGATAATCTATTGCTTGCTTGGGGTCACCCACCATGTAAATGTCAACCGAATTCTCGCCGATTTGTTGAAAAGCCTTAAGAGCTGTTTCATCAAGATCCTGAGCTTCGTCGAGAAAAATATTATCAATCGCGCTACTTAGTAACTTGTGAACTTTCCTAACTTTAGACTTCTTTTTCTGGCTGCTATGTTTGGAGTAGTTTTCATCGACAATTCTCCATGCCGCAGCATATGTCTCATCGACATGTATCACGCCAATCTTCTTTAGCCTGCTAATTGTGCCCGCTGATTCTCGTCGTTTTTTTTCCTCAGACTTGCCAGGCGGAAAGTTTGAGAATGTTTTGCATCGAGAGGAGGTGGTGTGTATTTCATTTAGAACAAACGGAGAGTAAGGGTAAATGATCTCATTCAATAGGAACGTATGAACAGTGCAAACTATGATATTTTCTGGCAAGTATCCAAATTGCTTGATGATAGCTTCGGAAATGTTCTTCGCGGCATTATTGGTATAAGTGATGGCAAAGATCTTCTTATATGACGAAGCATCATAGTGCTTGATGATCTTCTCAGCTAGGCCGTGAGTCTTACCAGCACCTGCTCCGGCTATTTGGACTTCAATCATTTCATGAAATCCAAGGCTTCTTGAATGTGCTTGGGTAGCATGATTGGATCTTTGTTCATTTCATCTAAGATAGAGTCTGCAATCTTGAGCATCCTTTCGGCTTTACTATTTTTCAGGAACTTGGCCATCTCTTCCGGGGTTTTGCACTTCTTGTTGAACAGTGTGTTTAGGCGATGAAGGTTTCCAGCGGTTCCAGCTAGATCGTCTTCGAGCGTATATTGGGTAGTGGTTCTTACTCTTATATTGTCGTTTTCGATATCGTATTTTTGGTGCTTGTCTTTGGTCGCATTATTATCATCATAATCACGTATGATGCTTAGCTTCTTCTTTGGTTTACCTTTATTGACTTGCAACCAGACGTCCATGAAAGTTATGAAGCCAGTTTGCTCGATAGATATTACTTCAAGACTACTCAAATTCTTGTTATTACGGTAGAGGATGGCGTTGATCAGCATCTCTTCGGTAGTGCCTTCTACGAGTACAGTCTTATTGCTTAGTAGCAGTTTTAGAATATCGAAGTTAGGCCGCTTACGAAGATAGTTAGTGAGATGCTTCTTACTATCAGTTAGGTGTATGGCCTCATTTCCAGATAGGACGATCACGTTAGTTAGCTCAAGTTTATTGATGACTTGAGGGCTATGGGAGCTAATTAGCGTTTGTAGAGATGAGCCACCTTTTTGTGTGCTCTTGTATATGAAGTCAGTTGCGAAGCGGAGGTTGTTGACGCTAAGGTGTGCTTCAGGTTCTTCGATACAGCAGAGGTTGAGTGCATTCTTGTTGCTTTTGAAGAACTCAAATAATAGGTAAATGAAAACAAGATTACGATACCCAAGGCCACGCTGATATAGGTAGCTTTCACCAGACTTCAAGGTTATGTTGGATAGGATGCTCTTTAAATTTGGCAGGTTGGGGATACATTCAAGCTTATCAACAATTTCGTCGAAGAAGTTCTCGAAGTCTGGATCAGGTGTAACGATTTTTTTGAATGTCTCTGTACTTTCGATTTCATCAAAGAAAGAAGTGTACGCGCTGTTAATCTTGGCCTTGTCGGAATCCTCGAGAGCGGAAATAAGCATTTTTGTCAGAATGTTGTTTGATTTCTGTGTATTATTTTCAGCAAAGTCGTCACGCTCGGCGTTAATAGAGTTGATGGCTATAAGTCTTAAATCAGAATAGCTAACCTTTAACCCATTATTGCTTTGCGTTACATCATAGTCGTAAAGCTCAATTGGTAAGTTAAACCAGCGTGTTTCTTTGATGTCCTCAATGCCGTCGAGTAATTCTTTGGCACTCTTTACAAAATGATCTGCATCTTTAGGCCTGAAGTCGTACCGAATCTTATAACTCTCGTCGGCTTCTTCTCCGATTATCCACTTACCAATAACGCCTTCTTCAATAAAGTTCTTTGGGTCAGTGAACTCGACCTCAACTCGAACCTTTGGAATCAAAGCCTTGATCTCATCATCTCCCTTGCCGTTGATGATAGCTTGATAAAAGTCTTTGATTGCTTCGCGGTTGATGTCCGATACAGATAGACGTTTCTTATTGAAGCTTATGTCGTTGCTATTAAGTGGCAGAGCAAGTGCGTCAAATAGGTTGGTTTTGCCTGCTTCGTTTTCACCGATAATTAGGCTAAGTGGTGAAAGTTTGATTTTGAAGCTTTTGAAGGCTCGGTAGTTTTCAATTTCGACCGTACGAATGTACATTTGTATTCCATGTAGTTATTGTTAGTGCTCCTGTTTACAAAGTTAACACTAAACAACCCAAGCTAAAAGCAAACTGAATCGCCACCATTACTCTAGTCAATCTTTAGCATTACTAAAACTTGGCCAACTCACCACTGACAGAGTAAGTTGTCTGCCGCACCGATAACGCGGAATGGGGCATAACCATGTTAGCCCAAAGCCAACGCAAACTGACGGTGTTTTGCGCGTGAATCAGACTAGGCAAGCCTGATTCACCAACACGGATTGGGGCACGAACGTGTCTGCTGCATTCCTCTGAAATGTACATGGACATTAGTGAGGCAACAGTATTAGTTGTTATTACAAGAAATAACTGAACTTGAAAACGACGATTCGTTAAAGCTGATTCAAGATATTGATGATAGGGCTGAATATTTCATTTCATTAGTAGAAATTAGTGTTTTATCAGAGAGAGTTAGAAGCTTTAAAAGAGTTATATTCCAGGGAAAGAATCTGAACGTACGAGATAACCGCAAAACGGCACGACTGGTGTTCTATCGAAAAAACTAGCTAGATTTTAAATTTTTCGAGTTAGTGGGGGAATACAATGACTTTATGGTGCATATTTGTGTTCAGTGTTTTGGCGGAACATTATTACTGATGCAACGAGGTCATTAAGCGTCGGTAAGGCTATGTTATTTAAGCTGAATAGTGTATTAATGCTATTCAGCTTTAGTGCAAGGGTTTAATTACCTGATTATCGATTTACGCTTGGCCTCAGCAAGCCAGCCTGAGAACTCAATCAACAGCTTGTCATAAAGCACATTGTCCGGTACTGTTTTGAAGTTATCAATAGGGAAAAAGTCAGTGTTATCAAGAAGGCGATCAGTGAAATCGTCTAGTTCTTCTAATATCCCATAATTGTGCCCACCAAGACCTACAAACTTCCAGAAAATTGGGTAATTGGCCGACTCGCGGATTGCATCTTTTATAGCTCTTGCCTTCGTGATGCCACCATCGGTAATGAAAACAACAAACACCGGTTCAAGGCTGTTTTTGAAGTGCTTAATAACATCAGCCATTACAGGTGGCTCATTATTTACCCCACCAAGCGTCGGCAATAATTCGAATAGCCCACGTTTACCCGAGTTTTGGATGCCAGAGATATAACCTTTAATGTTACTTAGCGACACATCAGGGTATTTTTTGTGGCGTTCACCAAATCCCCAAACTTCCATCTGTCCATCATCATCAAACTGTGTTGCCAAGACAGTAATTCGCTCTAAAACAGCTTGAACATTACCTTGCTTGAATTGCTGAGTCATAGAACCAGATGCGTCGAGAACGAAGGCGACCTTAGCCTTAACATGCTCTAGTTTGTGCTTAACCAAACTAATACTCACTGGTTTGGCTAGGCTGATAAGATGCGGCGCCTGCTCCTGTAGCTTTTTCTCCAGGCTTACCCCCGCAGGCGGCTTGGACGCCTCTAGAATGGGGGTAGGGGTAGGTGCAGGCTCATCATCCACATCGACACCATAGTTTGTCGCTAATGCCGCAAGGCCGCCATTAAACCCCATTCCAAGCGCTTTAAACTTCCATGCGCCGTTATGCCGGTAAATCTGCCCGACGATTAATGCTTTCTCGCTGCGATTGTCCAATGGCACATTGAAACTAGCCTGTCCATCCACCTTTAAGCTAAGACTGGCAAGATGCCCGACCGTACTGCTTCCATCCACTACCATGGTCAAAGCAATTTTATCTACAGTGGACTCGACCTTGGCAGTGCTAAGAACATAGCGGCCACCTGTAGGTGTCTTGCTATAAACAACCGCCCCATTGGTTGATTCTGGCTGATTATAAAAAATGAAGTCACTATCACTTCTCACTTTGTCTTGGTTCGTCAACAAGAAGGCTGAGGTATCCACTTCACCAGCAAAGTTTACGCCTGGCTGATAGCACATATCGATGACAAGTTCGCTACCATTTAAGCTAATGTTTTGACCTGAAATAAGTTCCATATTCCCCCCTAACTCGACTCTTATTAATATCCTAAATCACCGCCTCGGCTGACTTTAGTTCTAGCTTGCAAAGCCATTAAGCACTCATCACGCTTTTGCTTATTGGTGAAATTTATTTGACGTGAACCAAATGCACCGTGAATATAAAAGTTGACCCCTTTTTCCCGAGTGATATTGGTGATTAACTTAACAGGTATTTCTTCACACTCTCCCATTCGTCTTAGAAATTGAAAGCGAAGATTTTCGCTTGCACTTGCGTTCGCAAGATCAACTGGGATGATCATCATTTTTGTATCGTTATTGAAAATGACACCTAAGTAACGTACAGCAACCCTTTGAGCCATTTTGTAGATGGCGTAAATGCCGAGAACCAAAATAATGCCATTGACAGCAAGAGCATAATTGATGAAGTCTGGCGGCACTCTGGTCGTGACGTAAAACATTAGTATTAGCGTCGAGGCAATCATACCCGCACTGTAAACGATACATTTCATCAGCAACCCACTATCAAATACTCGTTGAGCATTGCTGTTGCTAAGGTACATTTTTTTAAGTTTTTTATAATGAAAAAATGAAAAAAACATAAATGGTAAGAAAATTAAGCCGCCAATTATGACTAATGCTTGTCTTAACGATTCAATATCTGCTTTTTTGCTTCGAGCCATTTCATTAACCCATACTTGCTAATAAAAAAGGGCATCATTGATGCCCTTATTCGTTTAATGATAATTACGACAAGTTAACTCCGTGGGCTGTAGCTAGTGCGTGGAGGCCACCAGCGAAGCCTTGACCAACGGCTTTGAATTTCCATTCTGTACCGTGTAGGTATAGTTCACCGAAGATCATTGCGGTTTCAACAGAAGCATCTTCTGACAAGTCGAAGCGTGCCAGCTCAACTTGACTATCGTTGTTTGCAACGCGAATGTAGCCATTGCTCACCATGCCAAAGTTTTGCTTGCGTTGTTCTGCTTCGTGAATGGTAACAGCAAAAACCAGCTTCTTGATGTCCGCAGGGATCTTGGTTAAATCGATTTTAATCTGCTCGTCATCACCGTCGCCGGCACCAGTACGGTTGTCACCTTGGTGTTCAACAGAACCACATTGGCTATTTTTTTGACCGTAGAAAACGAAACCTGCGTCGGACAGCACTTTACCGTTTTCACCAACCATGAATACTGAAGCGTCTAAGTCGAAATCAGTTCCATCTGTAACGCGCTGATCCCAACCTAGACCTGCTAACACAACTTTCAAGCCTGCGTCAGCCTTGGTTAAAGAGATGTTGCCGCCTTTAGCTAAAGATACACCCATTTTAAAGCTCCTTATGTCTAGGGAATTGTCCCTGTAATGCGAGGAAAGCCCCCGCTTTAGATTGAAATTGCAATACGTTTACTGATTAGCTTGCAGAAACGCCGTACTCTGCACAAACCGAAGATAAACCGCCTTTATAGCCTTGACCTACCGCTTTAAACTTCCATTCACCATTATGACGGTATAGTTCAGCAAACAGCATTGCGGTTTCAGTCGAGGCATCTTCTGACAAGTCAAAACGAGCAATTTCTTTGCCTGAATCTTCATTGACTAGGCGAATAAATGCGCCGCTTACTTGACCAAAGTTTTGGCAGCGCGTTGCTGCATCGTGGATTGTTACAACAAACACGATTTTAGCTACGTCAACAGGCAGTGTATCTAAATTGACCTTCAGGCTTTCATCGTCACCGTCACCGTCACCTGTGCGGTTATCGCCAGTGTGTTCAATAGCACCACCAGCAGCACGCAAATTGTTGTAAAACACGAAATCTTCTGGGGAACGCACTTTGCCATTTTCGCCGAGTAAGAATGCTGAAGCATCTAAGTCGAAGTCTTGACCGTCAGTAGAGCGAGCATCCCATCCTAAGCCAACCAATACCTTTTTCATGGTAGGGTCGGTTTTAGTTAGTGATACGTTGCCACCTTTAGATAGAGAAACAGTTGCCATTTATCAATTCCTTTTTCGATTTGGAGATTTGAACAGTTATTTACTTAGCTTCGGCTTCGTCATTCTCAGGGAATACGAAACTTGCAAACACACCACAGAACAAAACGACCCCTACTACGGCTAAACTTGCCATTGCGGAGATTGTATATTCATGGTGGAAGATGTGCGCGGTTGCATTTAGACCAAGCTTTAAAGCAATGAAGAACAGCAGCACGATTACCGCTTTTTCAAGATGCACTAGGTACTGCTTTAGTGCTTCCAGAACGAAGTACAGAGTTCTCAGGCCAAGAATGGCGAACATCATGGCACTGTATACAATTAGAGGCTCTTGGCTTACCGCAATAACAGCTGGCACTGAGTCAAACGCAAACATCACATCCGACAACTCTACTACAGCTAAACACAGCATTAGCGGTGTTGCATAGAAGGCCGCTTTACCAACACGACCAACTTGAACGTCTGCGTTTTCAGGTTTAGTCAGTTCTGCGTCCACTTCTGACTGCTTAAGCAAGAAGGCATGGCTAGTTAATTTAGGCCAAATTGGGAAAAAGCGTTTAACCAAGCGATATGCCAAATGTTGCGAGTAGTCTTCGATTGCATCGTCATCATCACCACTTCGCAGCATCATTACAGCCGTCCAGCAAACGATTACAGCAAATACCATCTCAACCCATGGGCCAAGTGACAACAAGCTAGTACCGATTGCGACGAATATACCGCGGAATACGATTGCACCAATAACGCCCCAGTACAGAACGCGGTGGCGGTAACCATCTGGCACAGCAAACCAAGAGAAGATTGCCATCATGACAAACAAGTTATCAACTGATAGCACTTTTTCGAGCGCATAACCTGTCACGAACAAGCTCGCCACTTCTGCGCCATGATGGGCGTAAAGGAAGCCTGCAAACGCGAACGAAATGGCTACCCAAAAAATCGACCACATTACTGCGCTTTTCAGTTGGATAGGTTTATCATCCCTGTGCATGAAGAGGTCGATAAGGATCGCCCCTACTGAAAGTAGCAGAAAGACAGCTACAGTCTCTGGTGGGAAACCTATATGCGTTGAACTCATGTATTTCGTTCCTTAATTACCACTATTGATAATCAGACGGGTTTAGCCCGAGTGCTAAACTAATCTCTTTTACAGCCGCCTTCTCGTCTTCATCGAAGTCGCCATCACTCTTTGCTACAGCAACACCTACACGCAGTGCTAACTGAGCAGCCCCTCCATCGCTCTTTAACGCAACAATGTATTTCAAGGCTTCGCCTTTACCAATATCTGCATCGAACTCAAAGCCAGAGATAATTTTTTGGAAAAAGGCAATCACCTCATTTGTGTCGAAGACTTTAAGCTCGTCGGAGTTTTTGATAAACCCGACCATCTTCTGTTTTTCTTCACTGCTTACACCGTTAGATGCAGCGGCGATAAATGCACAAACGGCAACTGTACCTTCCATGAATTTTTTATTCTTGAACCGAGTTACCTGGTTTGCTAACTCAGAACGGCCAGTGTTCACCGCACTACGCACTTTATCTAAGAATGACATGATGCCTTCTCCTTGTTTAATTTGGTTATTTGCTGCCAGCTTTCCAGCGAAAGCCCCAGTCAAAAGCCTCATCCATTTGCTGGTGACCTGTAAAATAACGGTTTATACGCTCAACCTTGATCGCGCCTCCGTTATTAACCAGTCTTGCAATGGCACACATGCCACGACCTGAATGACCTTCGGTGAGTCGAGTTTCAATGGGAGGTTGTCCCTCCAAATGAATAGTCACAACCCCATCGGTGCTTTCCCAATTAGGCACACCCTCGTAGATAAATGCGAACACGAGCACTTCACTGATCTTTTCCCATTGATTGCCGTTGACGAATAGCCATTCACCATCGGTACTATCACCGGTGCGGTCATCATCTTGCAACTCGACAAAGGGGGAATGATTCAGGCTTCCGAATCCGTTACCTAAAGCCTGTACCACATAGCGATCACCATCCTTCGTTCTTACGAACGCACCGAGGTCGAGGTCAACACCGTTGTCACGTTTAAACAGTGAGAAGCCTTTATGAGTTGAGCCTCGGTGCCAGTTTAAGTTAATGCGGATTTTGCCAAACTTGTCACCTTGCTTGGTCAAGCTGATTGTTGGCTTTTCCTTGCTTAGTGTCACCTTCTGCAAACTGATAGTTGGTGTTGGTGTTGGTGCTGGTTTAGGCGCTGGTGCGGGTTCATCCGCGACATCTACCCCAAAATATTCTGCAAGAGGCTTTAAACCTCCGTTAAAACCTTGAGATACGAAGCGGAATTTCCATTCTGCATTGCGGCGGTATAACTCCCCCAAAATTAACGCGGCCTCACTGCGACCATTCATTGGTATGTCACAAGATATTAAGACGTTACCGCCTTGCTCCACCTGAATTTTCAGGGTTCGTAGATTGCCAATCACTTGTCCGTCATCTACTGTTGCGGTGAATGCAATTTTTTGAACTGCCGCATGAATAGCGCCTAGGTTCACATTAAAGGAGGTATTTAGTGACCCTCCTTCCAGAATGATTGCACCATCATTGCTGCGTGGCTGGCCATAGAAAACCATATCAACGCCATCTTGCACTTTATTGTTTTCATAAAGACGGAAAGCGGACACATCAACATCGCCGCCAGAGATTACTCTCACAGTTAGCGGCAGTGTAGGTACGGGGGCGTTTCCCCCTTGAATAAGATCCATTAGCGCACCAACACTGAAACGATTTGACCCATCATGTCGTCAATGACTTGGCCACGGCAAGGTAACCCATGAGCAGTAAACTTCCACTCGCCGCCACTACGTTCAAGGGCTGCGATCAGAATGCCAGTATGCTGACCTTGTTCGGTCAAGGTGTACTTAGCCAATTCCTTGCCGCCTTGGTCTACAACGCGACAAAAAGCGTTTTCGACATCATTAAAAGTTTGACCGCGGAAACTGTTAACAGTGAAAGCTAAATGCTCTACGTTTGCTGGTAAGCGAGTTAAATCAATGCTGATGCTTTCATCGTCGCCATCACCCTCACCCGTGAGGTTGTCGCCGCTGTGCTTAACAGAGCCGCACTTAGACTTTAATTGACGAAACCAAACTGTATCGAGTTGGTTACCGCGAGCGTCCATTAAAACTACGCTGGCATCGAGGTCAATAGAATCGCCGCCACCTAACAACTTTCCAAAAAAACCTGATTTTTTTAGAGGGTCCCAACCTAAGCCGAATTTAAGGCTAGTTAAGGGTGAACCTGATTGCTTGGCGAGTGATATCGACTGCTTTTTTTCCAAAGAAATTGAAGCCATTTTCATTCCTTATTTTTTAGGTTTAAAAACTAAGTTTTTAATCTTTACCTTCCTAGGTTTAGGCCGGTTTTCAATCGGCAATGGGGATGAAAAATGTCCATTCCTGCCTGCCTTTGATTTATCCATTTTTCACCAGACTGAGAACTAAGTCAATCACAATTTGATTGACTACCCTCACATTTAATAATAAAGTTCGTAACATCTAATCGATAACGCAGTTCTTTATTCATGGAATCTAATACTTTGAAATCTATTTGGTTTATGGAGGGCTTATCCTCCCAGCGCGACATTATTATGGCGGTTATCGATGCTCGTCAGTCATTCGACTTATCTTTTCGTATTATTGCGTCCCATCGTGGCAATCGCCCTGAGATTACATCGGTTGCCGATTTATCTTTGGTTGAGCCCAAAGGGGATACTGAGCGCCTAGAATTTATTAAATCTGTGGTAGCGAAAGAAAATGTAATCACTATTCAGGCTGGCCGTAATTGCCGTTGGATGGAAGAAAACAGACGGGAGATTGAAGCGCTTGGTGTATCGTTGACAACGGGAGCCAGCAGCCTTGATATGCACTCAATTGCAGATGATAAAGTTCGCTACGCTCATTTTATGGAGCAACATGGATTACCTGTTGTGCCATCTATTCAGATTGACACTGTTGATGAACTTAAAAAGCAAATCGCGCTTAAAGTCGCTGATGGTGAATTAGCTTGCATCAAACCAGTAGTTGGCATTTACGGTATTGGCTTCTGGATACTAGACCCTTCTGTTAGTCCGATGGCCGCTTTTAATAACCCTGATAATCGTCGGGTAACACCGAAGATGTACCTTACAGCGATGAACCAGCAAACTAACGACAAACTTCCTGAACCTATGGTGCTAATGCCATATTTAGCAGGACGCGAACGCTCTGTTGATATGGTTGTTGAGAATGGAGAAGTAATTGCCGCAGTTTGTCGCCGCAAAGAAGGTGCACTTCAGTCCATTGAGCAATCAGGAGTGGCTTTTGAATTAGCAAAAACTTGCGCACAAATTATGCAAGCTGATGGTTTAGTGAACGTACAGACTCGTGATGATGCTAACGGCAAGCCATATTTGCTGGAAATTAACATGCGCCCTTCTGGTGGGGTCTGCTATTCCCTTTCCTGTGGCATTAACCTTTCAGGCATCTTTGCTTTACGCAAACTAGGTATTATCGACAAGGAAACCGCAATTAAGATGGGTACTGATGGTTTTAAACCTGTAGTGGTTAGGTCTGTATCAAGCGTGATCGCGCTAACCGAACAGCAATCGGCTGAATAACAATAAAAGGTAATTAGGTATGAGCCAAACCGAGCAGGTTTTTCAGCGCAAACTATCCACAGGGGAGTTGACTGTTGTCAGTTCGCATTCTACACCGTTGGAACAATTCTTTGAGATTGCTGAGCGGCGCAACCCAAAGCGAGCTTTTCTATTTGTTAGTAAAATGCTAGGTCGTCACATCCCTATCAAGCCTAGTGTGATGCGCACCTCATACCAATCAATTGCCGCAATGCTGCCAACTGATCTGCCTGGGCCAGTAGTCTTTATCGGCATGGCCGAAACTGCTGTAGGTTTGGCTGCGGGTGTTTACCAAGAGGCTAGAGGCGCGTTATCCGAATCGGTATTCCTAACATCTACCCGCCATCCTGTTAATGGCAATCTAATGTGCGAATTCAAAGAAACTCATTCACACGCAACCGACCACTTAATTTACTGGCCGAATGATCCTGTATTAGCTAAGCGCGTAGAGCAGGCAAAGTCGCTAGTCCTTATTGATGATGAAGCGACTACGGGTAACACCTTTACTAACCTTTATTCCTCGCTTTTTGATGCAGGCATGACTGGCATTCAGCGTCTTCTTACGGTGACATTAACTGATTGGAGTCAAGACGCTGTACTTGAAAAGATTGATGGCCCAAAAGTTACGTCAATCTCTTTGGTTCAAGGTAAATGGTCATGGATTGTTAATCCCGATGCAGAACCACCGATCATGCCTAGCGTTAATGTCACGGCAAAAGGGGCTGTTGAAATCGTTGGGGTTCAGTGTTGGGGTCGTTTGGGGATGGATGAGTCCACTTGCTTTATAGGAAATAATGTCTGCGTATCACCATCTGATAAGGTGTTAGTGCTAGGCACCAGTGAATTTGTGTGGCAACCGTTTTTATTTGCCGAAAAGTTGGAAAAGACTGGTGCTGAGGTGTATTTCAGTTCTACCTCCAGATCACCTATTGCTATAGGCCATGCTATTGAATCGGCAATAACCTTTACCGACAACTACGGCTTGGGTATCCCTAATTTTGTTTATAATGTCGCTCACCTACAATTCGATACTGTATTCTTGTGCTGCGAAACTCCCGCAGAAAGTGTCGATCCTGTCTTACTGAATGCCCTTGGCAATATCGCCAAACACGTAGAAATTCTTACTTATGAGTAATCAAGCCATGTCGCATATTATTCGTCCTGTCGTATTTCCTGATTTGGACGACACGTTGTTTCAAACCAAACGGAAAATGGTTGATGAACTTGCTCAGATTCCTGTTCGTGTTGGCGCTTTAGATCGCTCTCTGGAGCCGCGAAGTTTTATGAATGAAGAACAGGCATTATTAGTTGATTGGCTTTTGGCAAATGCTGATGTTATACCAGTAACCGCCCGAGGCACAGATGAATATGCTCGAGTTCAAATACCGTTTAACTCGTGGGCTATTACAACTCATGGCGCTGTCATTCTATCTCCCGATGGTCAGTGTGATACTCAGTGGCAACAACACATTGAAGCTGCGCTAGCCCCCTATCGTCAACGCTTGCTGGATATGCAGGATGACATAACTACATTGATGGCTGAAGGAGGGATAGATGCGTGGGCTCGCATTAACTATGAGTACGATGGAGTCCCTATCTATCTTGTCTTGAAACATACCGATAGCACTAAGCTAGACGAACTCAATGCGATAGGTGATAGGTTAGAGGAAATTTTCGGTACTGAAGGTTTTTACGTTCATCGCAACAGCAACAACATTGCGTGGTTACCTACTTGCATAGAAAAGGGCAAAGCCACAAGCTACCTTCTCAACAAACTCCGTGTAGAACGGGGCACGTTCCCAACTATTGGCCTTGGCGATAGCCTCACTGACTTCAGCTTTCTGAAACTTTGTTCTTGGTATGGTGTACCAAAACAAAGTCAGTTTTCATCAGCGATCAAAGACCGCGTATTTGGAGAGTAGAATTTTGAATATTTCACCAATTTTTTCAGGTTCTTATCGTCACAGTGATGTCGAATTCCTTTTAAAGCCGGTGACTATTGAATTCACCTCCATTGAAGAAAAAGAGGCGCTAATCCAGTCAGGGAAAATGCATTATTCCGACATGCTGAGCCAAGAGCCAGAACCAACTCAATATCATCTCGACTTGTTTAACAAGGCTTACACCATTGGAGCCAAACGGCTTGCTAAGGAAGTCATGATGCTGGCCGTGACTTTAGCCAAAGAGTACGGCAATACCCCGATTGTTTTGGCAAGTCTAGTCCGCGCAGGTGTGCCTTTAGGCGTTATGCTGCAACGAGCGTTAAAAATGATGGGGAAAGAGTCATATCACTACGGGATCAGTATTATTCGTGACCGTGGCATTGATGAAACTGCCCTTGCCGTTATTGAGGAGCGCCATGGAACTGAAGGCATTGTGTGGGTAGATGGCTGGACAGGAAAGGGGGCTATCACCAATGAACTGACTAAAGCGCTTAACGGTCGGGCTGGCTATCCTGCCCAGCCACGCCTTGTGGTTTTGGCTGATCCATGTGGTTGCGCTTGGATGTCAGCCACTGATGATGATTGGCTAATCCCATTTGGAATAATGGGTGCACCTGTTTCGGGGATGATCTCTCGTTCTCTTTATAGTGATGAAGGCTTTCATCACTGCATGGTTTGCAACCACCTTAGCGAGTATGAATGCGGTTTGTCATTGGCTAATGCTGTTGAACAATGTTGTCAAGAAATCGAACTTTCAGACGTCCCGCCCATCGATATAAAAGTGCGTGATTCAATAAAAGCGAAGGAATGGGAACGAAGCAAAGCAATCATGACACTGCTTGCAGAACGTTATGATATTTCTAGTTCAAATCGTATAAAGCCAGGCATTGCTGAAGCGACGCGCGCTGTATTACGCAGGGTGCCTGACCATGTACTGGTTCGTTCCATTAACGATCCTGACGTATCTCTATTGGTCTATCTTGCCAAGGAGAAAGGCGTGGAGATTACAGAAGTTGGTGATCTCATCGGTCAATATCGTGCAGTTACAATTATCAAAAAGGTACTCTAATGAAAAAGGAACTTTCTGCCTACAGCCTGGGTGCAACACTCTACATGCCAGCTACCCGCATCGACATTGTAGATACCATTGTGACTGGTAAAATTGCTGGATTGCGATCTTTGGTTATTTGCCTAGAAGATGCAGTGTCCGATCAGGATATACCTTTTGCAATGAACAACCTTAAAGGGATGTTGGACGCTCTTTCTGAAGCCAAGCAGCGCATTAACTATATCGAATGGCCGCTAATATTTATTCGCCCGAGAAACGAGCAGATTGGCCTACAATTGACTGCTGAATATGACTTATCTGCTATTGATGGCTTTGTCCTTCCTAAATTCAATCTATCCAACTTGAACGAGTGGACAACCATTTTAGAATTAACTCATTTATGCTGGATGCCAACTCTTGAGACTGAAGATGTATTCGACGTCAATGCAATGCAAGCGTTAGTCTCAGAGCTTAAAGCGCATAAATGTCGTGATAAAATCATCGCCCTTCGTATTGGTGGTAATGACTTAATGAATTGCGTTTCTTTGCGACGTTCCCGCGAATTTACCCTATATGACGGCCCTATGGGTTACGTCATTAAGATGCTGGTTGCTGTATTCGCCTCAAAGGGCTTCTCCCTGACAGCGCCAGTCTGTGAGCACATTGATGATCATCGACTGTTAGAAAAAGAATTGGAATTGGATTTGGCCCACGGCTTAGTAGGTAAAACAGCTATTCACCCTAATCAAATTCCAGTGATTCAGCGCGCCCTCATGGTAAGCTCACTTGATCATCAAGACGCACTGAGAATCATAAACTCATCTCAGGCCGTTTTTAAAGCAGGTGGTGCCATGTGTGAACCTGCAACGCATCGACGATGGGCAAAGAGCGTATTAGATCGTGTTCATTATTTTGGGGTTTCTCCTGCAGTGTCCCCATCCTCTGTTCAAATTCAACATAGGTAATAAACATGGGCTTTCGTTTTCGTCGCAGCATCACAATCATTCCCGGAGTTCGGGTTAACCTTAGTAACACCACCCCGAGTCTTTCAATTGGCCCGAGGGGAGCGTCAGTCTCCGTTGGTAGTCGTGGCACTTATGCCAATGTTGGGCTTGGCGGTGGATTGAGTTATCGCACAAGGCTCGATAGGGCCGCGGCATCGTCAAATGCTGCGGCAAGGGAGCGCTCGGAATCGAAAGAGCAATTGCGAAACTCACTTTTAGCCACCATCGAACAGATGGAAATGGTTATGCACCAGGTTATAAACGTCCATACTCTGACGCCTAACCCTTCACTTGGGGTAACATTTAATGAGTTGCGAGACCATTATTTAAAAGCGGCCACCAGCCCTTATGCCGTTCCCGCTCCAGTTCGGCCAGCAAAGCCGGAAATCCCGCCTTCCCCCGTAAAACCTTCTTGTGTGGATGACACTGGATTTTTTAAAAAACTGTTTGAGTCTGAGGAAGATAGGCAAGAACGTCAGCGCGCTGCTCTAGCCAGTTGGGAACGTGCAATGCAAGACTGGGAGCGTGAAAAAACATTGATTGAACACCGCTACCAAACTAATCGTATGGCATGGGCCGAACAATATGCTCTCTGGCAATCTGAAGCGGCTCGTCATCAAGAATCGTTAACCTCATCGGAAGCACAAGCAAATAGTCGCTTTATCTCAGACGCGGCATTTTTTGAGGCAATCTTAGATGAGACATTGCAGAACACTGACTGGCCGCGAGATACCGCCATTTCGTTTGAAGTTCTGCCAGAACAATCGCTAATAAAACTCGATGTTGATTTACCTGAGATTGAAGATTTACCTCAAAGCATCTTTACTTTAAATAGGCAAGGAACTGAGATTATCGAGAAAGACATGACGCAAAAAGCCGTTAGAGAAGCCTATGCACGTCACGTACACGGTATATTGCTCCGGCTGATTGGCATTGTCTTTTACGCACTGCCTTTCGATAGCGTAAGCATTTGCGGATTCACTCAACGGTTAAGCAAAGCTACAGGTAACTTAGTCGATGATTATATAATTCAATGTACCGCCGATCGCGCTACTATCCAAAAGATGAACTTTTCATGTTTGGATAATATCGATCCAATTGACGCAATATCCATGTTTAACCCGAATAGAAAAATGAGTACGACCTTCGTATTTCAGCCAATAACAGTAAAGTAACTATATGATATTAAGTACAAAACAGAAGCGTATTTTCACACTAGCAGTATTGTTGTCTTCGGGTGAATCTGTTTCTGCAAATACAATAATCAAAAACGCAGATTGTTCTGGGGCGACACTCACGCGGGCTTTACGTGATCTTCGGGACGCATATAACACAACGATAAAATACAGTAAAAGTAGTCACTCATACCAGATGACCGATGCCGGCAACCTTACTCATGTTGAAATAGCTCTAATGCAGCGAACTCTCAGTAAATCAGAGAAACTATCTGATGATGAAATTGTCAGCCTTACGAAAGTGCGAAAAAAGACAGTATCCATATCATTGTCCAAAGCTACCATTTCAAAACTTGACCGCTTAGCCAATGAAAAGAACGTAAGCAGAAGTGACATTATTGAAATGCTAATTAATTCTCTGTGAGCTCCGTCGACCTTTTGTTGCCCCAAGCGGTATTTGAATATATCGAAGTTGATTACAACAAAACGAGAAGGCATAGTAGCGAATGGCTACCTCAGCGCAGAAGCATTTGAATTAAAGAACATTGCTTAGTAACGTGTCCATTTTTAGTACTGGGGATAACAAAGCTTGATCCCGGCCTGGACAGAGAGGTCGTTATTGCTTGACTACTTAAAAATGAACTTTTTAAAATTGTTCTTGTTAAATTCTTCTCCCTCTTATCTTTTTAAAAGGAATTACAGTTGAGACGTCTACCAATATATCTACTACTTGATACGTCCGGTTCAATGCATGGAGAGCCTATAGAGGCAGTAAAGAATGGTGTTCAGACTCTACTTACAACGCTGAAACAGGACCCATATGCACTTGAAACAGCATATGTTTCAATTATTACCTTTGACTCTTCTGCTCGACAGGTCGTGCCTCTTACGGACCTTATGAGTTTCAATGTGCCAGGATTATCAGCAAGTGGTACCACCTCTCTTGGAGGTGCCCTTTCGCTTGTGGCAAGTTCAATTACCAAAGAAGTACAGAAAACTACAGCAGACACAAAAGGTGACTGGCGTCCTCTAATTTTCTTAATGACCGATGGTTCTCCAACCGATGACTGGCGAAAAGGTCTAAATGACTTCAAAATGGCCAGAACTGGTGTTGTCGTAGCCTGCGCTGCAGGGCATGATGCTGATATCAGCGTTCTCAAAGAAATCACTGAAATCGTACTTCAGCTTGATACTGCAGACAGTTCGACGATCAAAGCTTTCTTCAAGTGGGTAAGTGCAAGCATCTCGGTGGGTAGTCAGAAAATTGAGTCAAATAAAAAAGAAGTGATTGGTCTTGATGACCTGCCACCGCCACCAGCTGAAGTTAATGTGGTCTTATAATTTTATGGATTAAGGTGATGTTATGTCTGTAAGTTTGAGTAAAGGCCAGGGTGTTAGCCTAAAAAAAAATGAATTTGATCTTTCTTCGGTTACTATCGGTCTTGGATGGGATATTAACGAGGAAAAGAAAGGTATTCTAGCTGGAATTTTTGGCAAGAAAGAAGAATACGACCTTGATGTCATTGCTTTTCTTTGTAACTCAGCCGGAAAGATAGCCTATCTTGGTAACATGGAAAATGGCAAACATACGCTCGTAAACGGCGATATCATCTTTTTCAACAGCCTTCGCCATAAATCGGGTAATATCTGGCTTACTGGAGATAACCGAACTGGTGCGGGTGATGGAGACGATGAGCAGATAATTGTTCGCTTGAACTCACTTGATACTCAGTATGAAAAAATAGTGTTTATCGTTCAGATTTACAATGGTAAAAAGCTGCAGCAGCATTTCGGTAAGGTTCAAAACGCGTTTATTCGAGCAGTAGATGCGCGCAATATTGAAATGGCGCGATTCGATCTTTCTGGCGGACCTTCTTTTATAAACCAACGATCCATGGTATTTGCTGAGTTAATACGGGAACCTACAGGTTGGAAACTGAAGGCAATTGGTGAGCCTTCAGAATCAGATTCATTTGTTTCACATCTAAGGAATTACAGCTGATGCGACGCCTGCCAGTTTATCTGTTAATCGACACATCCGGCTCGATGCGCGGAGAGTCAATTCACTCAGTAAATGTTGGGATACAAGCGATGTTAAGTTCCCTTCGACAAGATCCTTATGCCCTAGAAAGCGTTCACATATCAATTATTACTTACGACAATGAAGCTCGTGAGTTTATTCCGCTTACTCCATTAGAAAATTTCCAATTTTCTGACATTGTTGTCCCCAGTGCAGGCGGAACTTTCACTGGAGCGGCTTTGGAATGTCTGATGCATTGTGTTGACAGAGATGTAAGACGCTCAGATGGCGATACAAAAGGTGACTGGCGCCCTTTGGTCTTCCTGATGACTGATGGAATACCCTCCGATGCTTGGGCTTACGGTGAAGCAGTAAAAGCTATCCGTTCTCGGATGTTTGGCTCTATCATTGCCTGCGCAGTAGGTCCTAAAGCAGGCCAAGAACATTTAAAACAGCTTACTGACAAGATAGTCTCTTTGGAAACTTTGGATTCTACCGCGTTTGCTGGTTTTTTTAAATGGGTTTCGGCCAGTGTTTCTTTTGGTAGCACTAGCGCTGGAATCAATACCGGATCAGATACACTTCCCCCCCCACCATCGGAAATCCAGTTGGTGCTCTGAAATGTCAGAAAGGCGCTGTTTACCTCCGCAGCGTTTTTTGTAGGGCCGCTTTTGGTTGGCCAAGAATAGCTTGAAGAGGATTTCTATGAGACGCCTTCCCGTGTTTTTTGTTCTGGACTGTTCAGAGTCCATGATCGGTGAAAACCTGAAAAAAATGACTGATGGTCTGCAAATGATTATTGGTGATTTAAGAAAAGATCCACATGCGCTTGAAACTGCTTGGGTTTCGATAATCGCATTTGCTGGTATTGCACGCACTATTGTACCTCTTCATGAGATAGCTACATTCTACCCCCCACGTCTACCCGTTGGAGGCGGTACGAATCTCGGAGCAGCATTGCGTGAGTTGGCCATACAAATTGATACTCAAGTCAAGAAAACCACCAATGAGACAAAGGGAGACTGGAAACCTGTCGTTTATCTCCTTACTGACGGCCGCCCAACGGACAATCCAACCACAGAACTGAAACGCTGGAAAGATCATTACGCCAGCAAAGTGAATCTTATTGCCGTTGGCTTGGGTCCATCAGCAGATCTTAATATCCTTAGGCAACTGACAGAAAACGTCATGTTATTCACTGAATCAAAGGAAGGTGATTTTACTAAATTTATCAAGTGGATAACTGCCTCTATCACGGCGCACAGCCGCAGCGTAGGTGAAGAAAAACAGCCTGAACTCAACCAAACTGAATACATAGTCCGGCTTGCGAAAGACGAGCTAGTAAGAGCTTACGATGAAAACTGCGTTACGCTTACCGGCCGTTGCAGTAAAACGCGTCGTCCTTATCTAATGAAATATGAGCTCCCATCAACAAGAGTTACAGGATTAGATTTCAGCCTGAACTTGAACAGTTTTAATATTGCAGGTTGTTATCCAATTGATGAGGACTACTTCGTATGGTCTGACTCATCAGTTACAGGACTTCAAGTAAATACTAGTGAGCTACATGGCGTACCCGGATGCCCTCATTGTGGCAATGCCAGTGCGTTTGCGGTGTGCTCTTGTGGTAAATTACTATGCATTGATGGTCCAGATGATTTGATTTGTCCATGGTGCGAGAAAGGTATATCGTTCAGCAGTGATGGCGGGATTTCTAATTTTGACGTAAGCCGAGGGAAAGGCTAATTATGCAGAATTTACCTTCTTTGGAAAAACAGATTCATACCTTAATAGGAGATAACCTTAACCACAGAGCTGGGGCAAACCTTAAGGAACTTATTAAGCAGGATAAAGAGTTACGTGAGCATTATAAGAAGTTAATTGAGTTAATTAAGGAATTTGAAATTAAGTGCGATGAAATCCTAAGGTTAAATCAACCTGCCCAGAGTGGGCAAAACGATGATATTTTACAGCAAGGTGTTGCTCAAGCTCCGCTTCATCATGATACAGCGATTAAAGACAATCATGAAAATAATGTTGTTAAGCAAACAGAGTTTCTATCAGAAAGTCATAATCCTCAATCAACACCTAAATCTGGAATTCAACCTGACCACGTAGTTGTTGAGAGTAAAACTGATGAAACTTCATCATCAGTCCCCGCTTCGACTAACTGCATAAATTTTGAATATACAAATAATTCTCAAAAAGCAAGTAATGGACCTCATCCTGAGAAGTGGGAACGCATCCAACTTGAAGAGTACAGTAACCTGAATAAGAGTGAAGGCGCAAAACTCTCATCGGCTTCACTCGTCCCGGGAATGGTACCGCCTGCTCAGCAACTGTCCAAAAATCAAATGAAACATTTAGCTGCTCCTCAGGCAAAAATTGAAATTCCTAACGCACGAGCTCGTGAACACTTTTCTTCTTCGGTTGGTATTTCACTCGACAATGGTAAGCAAGCAAAAATTATTGATGTGCTTTTTCCTCGGGATATAGGTCTCTCTTATGATAGTGAACAACATTTGGTCATCGGCATACCTACTGAAAGTGGGGATTTCCAAATTTCTGTACTGTGGTCATGCGATTTAGATGAAAAATACGAAGATAAGGCACTTCTTATTGTAAACCCAGATCCACGAAGTTTATGGAAAGTGCTTGAGCCACCATCAGACGCAAAATATCGTAAAGAACATCTGAAATCGGCTGGATTACAAAGTAAGGATTTGCGGATAGCAGCTTCAAGCCGCAGGGGTAGATCACACGAACACGCAGGCAGTTTCAGAGATGATGACTTTTACATCAATTTCTGCAATCAGACGGAATGGGCCATCATGCTCGTCGCAGATGGAGCAGGAAGTGCTGTAAACTCTCGTGAAGGCTCTCGTATCGCAGTTTTAACTGCTGGGGAATATCTTTATGAGCAACTTAATGGGCAGAAAGGGATCACTCTAAAAGAGCACGTAATGGCTTGGGAAGTTATTGATAAACAGGTAGTTATAAATGCTATGCTACATCATTTCAAGCAAGCAGCTACGCTCGCGGTCAATAGTATACAAAATGAAGCCATTCGTGCAGAAGAACCGGTGAAATCCTATTCCACAACCTTGTTGGCCACAATTTCGCTTAAGGTTGGCTCTGAACTATTCGCTGCAGCATTCTGGCTAGGCGATGGAGCCATAGCGGCCTATAGCCCATCAGGTAAAGTTAGGATTCTTGGGAACCCAGATAGCGGGGAATATGCGGGTCAGACTCGGTTTCTCGACCAGCGTATAATTGATGACTCTTCATTCACAGGGCGCATAAGTGTGGGTAAATGGAATGATGTAGCACAATTGATTCTGATGACTGACGGTGTTTCTGACCCGTATTTTGAAACCGATAACGGTCTTCGTAGTGATGAAAAATGGACTCGCCTCGTAAATGAACTATCCCCCATCCTTGTTGATGTCAATATCGCACCTGAAAAATTAGGTGAATGGCTGAACTTTTTCTCCGCAGGGAACCATGATGACCGCACAATAGCGGTATTGTGGTAATAGACATGCTTCACTGGTGATAAATATGGCAAATATTGTTACATGTACAACTAAGGACGGCCAAACAGTTCAGTTTGTTGATGAAGTAATTGGTTCAGGTGCAATGAAAGATGTTTATTTTTCGCCTGACAAATCCTATGTTGTTGCTTTCTATCATAAGCCACAAAGTGTTCAGGCTAGAGAACGGATAGATATGATTACTGGTCGCTACAGACAGAATATCTTTGACCAGCCAGGGGGGGATTACTGGGAAGGTCTTTTTTGCTGGCCAACTCACATTATTGAGCATGAAGAAAAAATAGGGATTGTCGTACCGACATATCAGAGTCATTTTTTCTTTAAATACGGGTCAAAGAATGATGATTTCCTTGGTATAAAAGGTCGCGAGAAAGAAGGTAAATGGTTTGCTAGTGCAAGTAATCAGAATAAGTTCCTCGATCCACGTGAACGTGGTAATACGCTAACTTTTCTTCAGGTTTGTATTCGTTTGGCCAGAGCGGTTCGAAGGATCCATGCAGCAGGTCTCTGTCATAGTGACCTAAGCTATAAAAACGTTTTGGTGGACCCAGAACTGGGCCATGCCTGCATTATCGATGTAGACGGACTAGTTGTTCCTGGAAAGTACCCTCCAGATGTGGTTGGTACGCCAGACTTTATTGCTCCTGAAGTGGTAAAAACCAGCCATCTACCGAAGGAAGACCCAAATAGAGTACTCCCCAGCATCACTACGGACCGCCATGCTCTATCTGTTTTGATTTACATGTACCTATTTTTTCGACACCCTTTACGGGGTGGAAAAATTCATGATATGACGGACGAAATGCGGGATGAAACCTTGGCAATGGGAGAAAAGGCATTGTTCATTGAACATCCTGGTGATAACAGCAACGCCGTAAAGATAAATCAACTATCATCGTTTTCTCTACCTTGGGCAGACCCGAAAAAAATCCCCTACTCCATCATGGGTCCCTATATAACACCTTTATTCGATAGAGCTTTTATAGATGGGTTACATGACGCGACCAAACGCCCAACAGCCGATGAGTGGGAAACTGCTTTAGTCAAAACGATGGATTTGATACAACCTTGCCAAAACAAGAACTGTCAACAAAAATGGTACGTTTTCTCAGGTAAAACAAAACCAATCTGCCCTTACTGTGGAGCTCCATACAAAGGGAAATTACCTATTCTTAACCTATATTCATCGCGTAAAGTCGGCAGTTATCGACCAGATGATCACCGTCTGATGGTCTGGAGCGGGCAGTCAATTTATGCATGGCATGTCAATCGTCTTATCGCACCAAATGAACGAACAAGTGCAGAACAAAAAAAACGGGTAGGTTACTTTGTTTATCATAATGAACAATGGTGGTTAGTAAACGAAGGTATTCAAGGGTTAATATCTCTGCCAGACAAACGTCATGTAGCTGTGGGAGAAAAGATAGAACTGAGAGATAACGCTCAATTTGTTTTATCACAGGAAGATGGTGGTAGACTGGTAGTCGTTCAGTTGCTAAATAATTAAATAACTTTAATTTCAAAGCTTTAGCGGTAAATTACTTCATAATAACTTGAGAGATTAGTATTGCTCTAAAATTTAGCCTTATATCACAAATATGATTCATGGAATATGCAATAAGCCATTTCTTCACCAACTGACGTATTGTAAAAAGCTAAGCCCCAAAATTGGACTAGAATATTCCTGAGCGGTTAAACCGGTATTAGCACGTAAACTGTCCGCCGCGCTCCAGAGCAGCTTCCCAGCTGCTCCATTTTTTGAAATCTACCATCTTGATGAGTTACCCGATAAAATATTAGGATCAATTCTATCAATAACTCACGAACAAAACACACCGCTTATCAAATAAGCATCTGATAAAAAAGAAAAATCATCACATACCGATTAACTTGTAATAAGTCTTCAATGTTAATGGTAGCTTATGTTTCTTTTTTGTTAACCAATCATGGCCGCCTAGTTTTTTATCTAATTGAGTTCGTGATAATTGGTTGTTGTGTTGTTGCATGATAGATATCACCTTACTGATCAACATCGCGTCACGTTGTTGCCAGTCGACCCTAGGCTTAGCAACCGGTTTTTGAGCAGAAGGAAGATTCGACTCTAGCCATGGTTTTTCATATGCATACAGCCAAAAAAAAGCGGCATTACATGAGAGCTTAATCTGTTGCCTTATCGCCTTCGGTTTCCGCTGGATAAATCTGGTAATTTGAAGCTTGTATCTTCTCCTTTTAGACTCATGCCGACATTGTTTACGCCATTGAACTAACTCAGGCGATGTAGAAATTTGCTGTTCTACACTTCCAACAGATATACCCACTCGTTTAGTAATTGCATTTCGATGAAAGCCTTTTTTGGCGAGAAACATAATCTTGGATTTCATAACATCGGTTATCTGTTTAGGTTTAAGGTTAACGGGGATATTAAGCCTTAATGCGAGAGCTTTAACATAACAACGACTTTTACCTATGAGCCGCGCCACACTTGCCATCGATTCACCTTGATGCAGTAATGCAATGCACTTGCTTTCTAGTTGATCTGCTGGAGCGGAATCATTCGGCACAGGATCATTATGTTCTTCACAAGGCAAATGCTTAGATAGCCAGAATTCCAACAAGAGGTACTTAAATGGATGTTGAGAAACCTTACCCGAAAGCAAATACGAAACATACCTAAAGTCTGTTGGTGACTCGGGCAACAGATGTTGTGACGGGTAAGCTAGGTTTTGAGTAAATTGATAGAAATCTTCGACTAGTCTCTTTCTACGAAAATGCCCATCTTGAGTGACAAAACCTAGTTTATCGAGCTTGGCGATTATGTCTTTCACATTGAAGATCTGATTATTTTTGCTTACACCGTTAAGGTAACTGGCAGCATATTTTGCTAACTCATAGCTAAGTGAACTACTTTGTTTTGGGCTTATATCTACTTGAGGTAAGAAACCATGGCTCAGCTTTGATCTTTCAACGAGGGGAAGATGAACTAGCCATACTTGATGCTTATAGCAGGACTCGACACCAGGGATTTGATGAGAACGATGCCAATACGATGTACCAAACTCTTGGATATTTTCTATTGCACATTGGGGACAAAACTTAATAGATAAAGACTCTTTTTCTTTGACACTTGTTAACTGACAAGCCCTGATGGCATAGGCTGCATTACTAGACACTAGCCCTTTGGAAATAGTTGATTGATAAGATGGCAAGAAATGAATAAACAAGGGCGCAAGCGTCTGCTCATTCATCAATTCAACTGGCGACTCCAGACTAAACTCACTAAGTTGAGAAAGTCCAGCAGTCAAATAAGGGTGAATAGTGACCTTGTGATTATCGAATACAGTCGAGAGATAATTCTCAATTGTCATGCCGGTTAGAGTGAAATGTCGGACAATACGGCTAAATAAGATTTCATCAGGAAAAGCTAGGGGAAATATCATTTTCCCCCCCTAAATATAATATCAGTTGTTCAATGACTAAATTTTAGACGAAATTGTGAATTGCAGTATTTAAGATTGAGGTAATCTTTTCGAAGGGCGGCTAATACAGGTCATTTAACGGATCATCAAGCATTCGTTTTTTTTGCCTCAAAAAACTAATGGGATCTTCTAGCCCTGCGGCCTGTTGAAATATATCAGGATCTTTTATTCTATCGAGTAAATCAACTGCACCCAGTAACTTAATTAGTTTAGAGGAAAACTCTGGATGCTGCGGTTTTGTGATATCGCCAGTTTTATCTACAGTGAGCACTTTTTGTGGATCAACTTTTGTGCTGCGACGCTGTTTTCCCGTTGGTAACGCAATAGAACCTTTTAACTCTTTAACATCATTGGTTTGCAGTGATAGTGCACATGCAATTGCATAACCCGCCTCAAGCGTTGATACTGTTATTCTCTCATCAACACTGCCTATCAATAAGCGTTGTGCCTCTCGATAAGTACGACTCGCCATGTCAATATTACCGACAGAGAGTAGGTGGAGGGAGTCATTAAGCTCATCTGTCAATTCTGTGTATACATTAGTCCACTGGTAGTTCCAAAGCTGGGCTATAAATGCTTTCCACGAATCACTATCCTTCGCAAGAACTGACATTGTATGGTGATACCCACTTTCAGCTCGTCTAGCAGCTTTTAGCTCGCTCACTAAGGTCTGATCAAATGGAGGGTTAGCAACAAAGAAAAGAGGGACGCCTAATTTGTTCACTAACCGATGCAAAAACCTAAGTAGATTATTCTCACCACCTGTTCGTTTGAAATGTAAGTTTTGCATCTCGTCTATAACTAACATTCCTAGAAAGCTAGATTTAATGCATTGCTCTAATTGGCGAACAAGTGCACCAATCGTTCCTGCTGGTTTAGTCTTTTCTCTATCCAATGAAAGATCTAACGCTGCTAAAATTTCTTCACACAAATCTCTTACGCTTGAATTACTTGGGCAATCGACCTTTATCCAAACAACTTGCTTTCGAAGAGCTAAAGGATGCTCTTTGTATGAACCATGCTCAATTACGTTAGGAAAGTAACTAAGCACTTGCTCAAGCATAGAGGTTTTGCCTACACCGCTTTCCCCAATTAGCGTTAAGCCCTCTCCTTTGGGTTGAAAGAAGCCTGTTCTAGGCTCTATTTCTGGTCTTTCATCCACTAAATAATGCAAGTATTGTGCGGTAGTAGGGGTTAGTGGATTTTTTGCGGAATATCCTTTTTTGATAGCTCTTTCTATAGCCCGAAAACATGCTTGATAATCTGTTAATGGCTGTCTGATCTCTTCTATACGATTTAGATACTCATCACGAACTAAAGGGTCTCGATGATCAGCTATATCTTCAGCATAATCTGGGTAATTACTGAGTTCTTCCATCACCGCTTCCCAAGGAAGCTTAGGGCGAAGGGCTTCTATAAGTGGATTACCTTGATGTTCAGGCAAAATTGCATCTTGGTATACAGCAGGTTCAACTCTCATGACTATCCTCCGTTAGATCTTCTTTTCCGACCTTTTGGCAACGGAATAACCTTATTATCCGTAGATACAGGATCTGGCACCTTATTAGTAATTGAAGCCTCAGGCTCTGGGATAATTATGTTTGTGGTTGCTTCTAGCTCTTCTTGTCGACGCTGACGAATATTACTAGTTTTATCCCTATAAGAGGCTTTCTCATCATTTTTGCTTCGGCGTTTAGCTTGCTTGGTCACTTCCTGCCGATGCTTATGAGCGTCAATTGAGGCCGTTGATATTGGAGTTAGCTCTTTTTTTGTATCTAGCCAGTCTTGAATGAAGTCTGACTCATACATAGACTTATCAGCCAACATTCGACTACGAGGTAACAAGTTACACCTAATGAACTCTCTGTTTTTATCTAAGCGAACATAGATGTAATTCGTTGTATTCTCATCAATTCTCGCCTCTAGCCTCCAACGTCCTGATGTCCTAGCGACAGATGCAAAGTTACGCTCTTCCACTTCTGAACACGAGTAATACATCCCATTAAAATATATCCCGCTTCGAGTCATGCTTACTTCTGCTGAAGGTAGCAACCTGGCTATCACTTCATCAGCATTAGCTGATTGAAGTTCATGCCTATGATTTGTGATATGTATTTTCCAGTAGTTCAACGGAGTTGGTGATAAGTCGTTTTCAATGAGTAAGGGGCTAGAAAAAGCTAAATCATCAAGAATCGAACGATTATGTTCTAGTACCGCCTTTATTATTTCAGCCGTAACTTCCTTAAGCGTAAAGATTGCGTCTTTTCTAGGATCTCGACTTCCTCGTACAACCAAGCCGCCTCTAGTTGTACCCAGTAACTCATGAAGTACTTCTTTATTAATAATATCAAATCGTTTTTCTACCACGCCCTTACAATCCGGTCTATATGGTGGAGTAAATGATAATTGCGTCATTGGCGTCAACGCTTTTCTAGGTTGAATCCCAATCATTTCACCGTTGTCACAAACCAACTCTTTAGGAACGTGAGCACAGGGCCATTCAGAGTTTTCAATATCAATACCAAAACTTTTACAATAATTAGATTTGGGTAAGAAGCTATTCGTTAATGCCTGACGAGCAGCACGCCATGATGCATGATAAAGCGATACGTGCATACCAACTATCATTCGGCTCGCTCTGTCTGCAACAATGTAAATCGTAGGTCGTCCCAAGACATACTGGGACCCAAGCTCGGACACAATATGCACATCGGCGACTGTGGCATCAATTTCAAAATGAGTACCTGGAAGATAACTTCGATCTGTAATGCTACCTAGTGTAGTGGCACACTAATTTTGGCCACCTAAATAGAGGTGATATTATTACCTCGTAGATGACTTTAGGTGAACACATGAGATCGACAACCAGAAAAACATTTAGTGCTGAATTCAAACTTGAAGCAGCCCAATTAGTCCTCGATAAAAACCATAGCATCATCGAAGCTGCAAAGGCGATGAACGTTGGTAAGTCCACTATGGATAAATGGGTGAGACAGTTAAAACTAGAACGCCAGGGTGGCACACC
>NZ_JAKKRO010000066.1:0-28818 GCF_025654235.1 Shewanella sp. SM32
ACTGCCAACCCGAAGGTTAAGCAGTTTCGATTAACTCAACACCTGTGAGTGTCCACACAGATTTCTTGTTTTATCTTGTTAAAGAGCAACTCAATATTCGTAAGAGAACTTGAGTACCACACTGAGCGCCGAACGCTTCCAGTTGGCTAGGGCTGCGTATTCTACGCATTTCCCGTTTCGCGTCAAGGAGTTTTTGCAAACTTTCTCAACACTCATCAATCAGTAAACTCATCAATGAACTGTCACACCGGCTGCTTAACGCTGTCTGCCGTGTCAGTGGATGCGCATTATAGGCAGCAGAGGATTTTGTGCAAGGGCTTTTTTAACAATCTCCGCCAAGCGAATAAATAACCACCAAACTGCAGAAATATACTGCAATACTGAGCAATATCGCAGTTTGGGTTGATAAGTTTGGCAAAAGAAATCGCCTATTGCAGGGATTTTAATAGATTGAATGGGCATAAACAGAAGTTGATAGCTATTTTTCGCTATATCTATCAGCAAACCTCTAAAAACGTTATGCCCTGTGTGATGTCTTACTCTTATTTACACCTAGCTAATGATAAGCAATGCTCAAAAGAACGAGCCCTAAGATTTATGCTCTTCTTGTTTCTCTTTCTCGAGATCTGTAACGACTTGAGTTTGTGCAGCGGCTTGGGCCGAGGGAACCGTTTCGACATTCGCCACGACATCATCTCCTACAACATGTGCGACTTTGAGTTTTCTCACGGTTCGAATCGTAATGATTGGGCCTGAAATCGCATATAAGTAGAAGCCGACACATAAGATCAATGCAGGTTGAACTGACACCACCACAAATACACCAACGACCAGTAAGATCACGATAAAGTTAACCTTGCCACGCCAGTCAATTTCTTTAAAGGAGTGATAGCGGAAATTGCTGACCATCAGTAAACCGGTTGCTGCAGTAACAAGGGCCGCAATCCAACTGATGTTTCTTCCATCGAGACTGTATTGATTACCAAGCCAAATACTGCCAGCAATAACAGCGGCGGCGGCCGGACTAGCGAGACCTTGAAAGTAACGCTTATCGGCGACGCCAACTTGCGTATTAAATCGAGCGAGCCTGAGTGCCGCACCTGCACAATAAATAAATGCCGCCAACCAACCAATTTTACCTAAGTCCGCTAATGCCCAATTGTAGGCGAGTAGTGCTGGCGCCATTCCGAAGGACACCATATCGGCCATACTGTCGTATTCGGCACCAAAATCACTTTGGGTATTAGTCAGTCTTGCCACTCGGCCATCGAGCCCATCACAAATCATGGCAATAAAAATGGCTATTGCAGCAGCTTCAAAGTTAGCATTCATGGAAGCTATCACAGCATAAAAGCCAGAAAACAATCCTGCTGTCGTAAAAAGATTAGGCAGTAAATAGATACCTTTATTCTTTACTGTTTGATTTGAAGAATTTTGCATACACTTATTACGCTAGTTCAGTGAAGAGAAGTTAGCTTTCAAGATAACATATTTTATTATCATGTCGATGAGAGACCAGTTAGGGATAATTTCGATGTTAAAAGTGAACATGTTCAGAATAATACTGTATCGATGGCTCTGGCTCGGCCTTTTCATTGGCCCCGTTTCTGCGGGCGTTATCTATACTTGGGTCGACGAAAATGGGGTGACGCATTACAGCCAACAAGCCCCGCAACAAGAAAACATCAAAGCAGAAAAGCTCTACAGTGAAGATTTAGAGCAGGCGAAAGTGGGTTTTATCGCACCGGTAAAGAAAGCGGAAGCCACTTCTGAAGCCAATGAATTAGAAAAGTCAGCGGCGCAGATCAAAGAAAAAGACGCCAAACAGGCTAAATCCATTTGTGAGAGTGCAAAACACAATTTAGAAATACTCACAACGCATACTAAGCTTATCCGCCAAACTTCCGATTCGGATGAATCTGTCGCTATGACTGAAGAAGATCGCCAAGCCTCGATTGCCCAGCAGCAGGAAAGAATCAAACTCTTCTGTGATAAGAAGTAGCCAAATTCACTATGCCACTACATTAATGAAGAACGATTAAGCTGATGCAATAAAAAAGGAGCCGAGTTAAAAACTCGGCTCCTTTCGTTTTAGTGCTTGAAGCGGGAGAGATACTGACTAAGGAAGCGCTATCTCTTATTGCAAGATAGTTTATTTCAAGCTCGTTCATTCAAGAACGCTTATTTCAGTTCGCCTATTTCAACATATCCAACTTCAAGCTTGCGATTAACGTATCGCATTCAAACAACACACTAAGTTACTAGCTACTGGTCACAGGTTATTGCTCGAACACTAACTCGCCACCCGCACAGCTGACCTTGATCGGTTTACCCGGTAACAAGTCACCACGCAGTAATTTCTGCGCCAGCGGGTTTTCGACTTCTTGCTGCAATGCCCGTTTCAACGGTCTTGCACCATACACAGGATCGAAACCAATTTCCGCAATCAGTGATAATGCGTCGTCGGTGATCTCCAATGTATAGTCCTTTTCAGCCAAACGTTGGCGTAAGGAAGCAATTTGTATCGAAGCAATACGCTTGATATTGGCAGCATCCAATGGATGGAACACCACAGATTCATCGATACGGTTTAAAAACTCGGGTCTGAAACTGTGAGTGACCACATTCATTACCGCCGCTTTCATCTCTGCATAGGTCACTTGACCAAATCCTTCTTGGATAATGTCGGAGCCTAAGTTCGAGGTCATGATGATCACTGTATTTCTAAAATCGACAGTACGACCTTGACCATCGGTTAAGCGTCCATCATCAAGCACTTGCAGTAAAATGTTAAACACATCGGGATGCGCTTTCTCGACTTCGTCGAGCAATATCACCGAATAAGGTTTACGACGAACGGCTTCCGTTAAATAACCGCCCTCTTCATAACCCACGTATCCTGGAGGCGCACCCACTAAACGCGATACTGAGTGTTTCTCCATAAACTCAGACATATCAATGCGCACTAAAGCCGATTCGGTATCAAATAAGAACCTCGCCAGTGATTTACACAGCTCAGTTTTACCTACACCCGTTGGGCCTAAGAACAGGAACGAGCCAATCGGGCGATTTGGATCCGCCAGACCCGCGCGGCTACGACGAATCGCATTCGCGACCGCATCGACGGCTTCGTTTTGGCCGATCACTCGTTCATGCAGCGCCACTTCCATTTGCAGTAATTTTTCGCGCTCGCCTTCAAGCATTTTCGATACGGGTATTCCCGTCGCTTTTGACAATACTTCGGCGATTTCGAACTCAGTAACCTTGTTACGCAATAACGTCATGTCCTGCATTTCGGCTTGCGATGCCAAATCGAGCTGTTTTTCAAGCTCAGGTATACGACCGTATTGCAGCTCAGACATCCGAGTTAAATCACCCGCACGACGCGCCACTTCTAAGTCCATTCGAGCCTGTTCGAGATCGGCTTTTATGTGCTGAGTGCCCGCTAATGCGGCTTTTTCAGTACGCCAGATTTCGTTCAACTCTGAAGCTTTCGCTTCAACGTCACGTAATTCCTCTTGCAGATGGTCAAGCCTGCGACGACTCGCCTCATCATTTTCTTTGGCTAACGCCTGCTCCTCCAGTTTGAGCTGGATAGCACGACGTTCGAGCCTGTCGAGTGACTCAGGTTTTGAATCCATCTGCATACGGATGCTTGATGCCGCTTCGTCAATCAAATCGATCGCTTTATCGGGCAACTTACGATCCGACACATAACGGTGCGACATGGTCGCTGCCGCCACTATCGCCGGATCGGTAATTTCCACATGGTGATGCAGCTCGTAACGTTCTTTCAGTCCACGCAAAATGGCGATGGTATCTTCAACGCTTGGTTCATCCACCAGCACTTTTTGGAAACGACGTTCAAGCGCCGCATCTTTTTCAATATACTGACGATACTCATCAAGTGTGGTCGCGCCCACACAGTGCAAGTCACCACGCGCTAACGCAGGTTTGAGCATGTTACCCGCATCCATTGCGCCTTCACCTTTACCGGCACCGACCATAGTATGCAGTTCGTCGATGAAGAGGATCACTTGACCTTCTTCCTGCGCTAACTCATTCAATACCGCTTTTAAACGTTCTTCGAACTCACCGCGATATTTAGCGCCCGCAATCAATGAGCCCATATCGAGGGATAAGACACGCTTATTTTTAATGCCCTCGGGGACTTCACCATTAACGATACGCTGGGCAAGTCCTTCAACAATCGCCGTTTTACCCACACCCGGTTCACCGATAAGGACGGGGTTGTTTTTACTGCGACGTTGTAATACTTGGATCGTGCGGCGAATTTCATCGTCACGGCCGATCACAGGATCTAACTTGCCTTGTTCAGCTCGCTCGGTGAGATCGATAGTAAACTTCTTCAACGCTTGGCGTTGATCTTCAGCGTTCGGATCATCCACTTTTTGGCCGCCACGCATTTGTTCAATGGTTTGCTCCATCAACTCTTTGGTCGCGCCGGCTTTTTTCAACGCTTGCGCAAGAGCATCGACACCTTCTAACGCAGCTAATACAAATAATTCACTAGAGATATATTTGTCTTTACGCTTTTGCGCCAATTTATCGCACAGATTTAATAAACGGATTAAACCTTGGGATAATTGTACATCGCCGCCCGTACCTTCGACTTGAGGTAAGCGTTCCAGCTCTTGACTCAAGAGCGATCGCAGCGCACTCACTCGAATGCCAGCTTGGGTCAATAAGGGATGGATTGAACCTGAATCTTGGTTCAACAATGCCATCATCAAATGCAGCGGTTCAATAAACTGATGATCACGCCCAAGTGCGAGTGACTGGGCATCAGAGATGGCAAGCTGAAATTTATTGGTCATACGATCGAGTCGCATACAGCCTCCTAACACTCATATAGTAGAGATATGCCAATCCACAGGACATCTTGCCAATTTAGTGGCTTTAAAATCAGTACCGCTAATGGAGAGATCTAAATAGGATTGGTATTACATTTCGTTAGTTAAAAGATGGGGGCTATTTAGCCAAATTCAAGCGAATAACGCGCAAATAAATACAAACTGTAGGGGAATTAGCTTAAGACTTAAGCCAGATCAATGAAGCCATGCGTCCCGTCACCTTATCGCGACGATAAGAGAAGTAATCCGTGTCGCTGACTGTGCAGATATCTGCGCTATAAATATGGTTTATACCGAGTAAACTCAAGCGTAATTTAGCCAAGCCAATAATATCGGCAAGATACTTGTTACCACTTGGAATAAAACACACTGCAGACTGCGGATGTAAAGTACAAAAGGCTTGCTGTACTTCAACACCGACTTCAAATTTTTGTGGACCAATAGCCGGGCCGAGGTAGGCAATCAACTCATCCATAGGTGAACTAAACTGCGCCGCGGTGGCCTCAATCACGCCATCACATAAACCACGCCAACCGGCATGGGCTGCAGCCACTTCGGTTCCCGCTTGATTACACAACAACACAGGTAAACAATCGGCAGTCATTATAGCGCAAACTAGGCTCGCGGTTCGGCTGTAACAGGCATCGGCAATCGGTGTATCCACAGCAGGAGCTAAGCTCAGCGCATCTAAATTAAGCACATGAGTACCATGCACTTGCTCGAGCCAGACAGGCTCAGCGGTTAACGCTAATTGTTTGCAGAGTAATTCACGATTAGCCATCACCAACTCTGGCGCATCACCGACATGCAGTCCAAGATTCAGACTGTCATAAGGATGCACGCTCACACCGCCATGACGATTTGTCATAGCGATGCTGACATTAGCGGGAACAGGCCAATCGTGATGAAACACTTACAAATACTCGATCGGATGCTCGACTGTGTCTTGACGCAGTGCTTTCGTCAAAATCACCATGTCTTCAGGAATTGGCGCGTGCCAGCTCATGATTTCACAACTCACAGGGTGCGCTAATTCAAGACGCACAGCGTGCAGCGCTTGGCGCTTGAAGTTTTTCAGAATATCAAAAAACTCTGGGCTGGCCCATTTCGGCGGTTTTGGACGACCACCATACACAGGATCGCCCACTAATACGTGGCCTATGTATTCCATGTGCACACGAATTTGGTGAGTACGACCAGATTCAAGGCGCAATCTTAGACGAGTGTGGTTACGAAATTTTTCCGCCACACGATAATGCGTCACTGCAGGTTTACCTGAGTGATGCACCGCCATATGAGTACGTTTCGTTGGATGACGACCAATCGGCTCATCAACAGTACCGCCACCTGTCATAGTCCCCATCACAATCGCTTCGTATTCACGAGTGATTTCACGGGCCTGCAAGGCGGCCACTAAATGGGTTTGCGCTTCAACGGTTTTGGCTACAACCATTAAACCTGTAGTATCCTTGTCCAGACGGTGCACAATACCAGCACGTGGTACATGCTCAATATCAGGACAATGGTGCAACAGAGCATTCATCAAAGTGCCATCGGCATTGCCAGCACCAGGGTGAACCACGAGTCCCGCTTGCTTGTTGATCACAATAATGTCGTCATCTTCATAGACGATATCCAGATCAATGGTCTGTGCCGCTGCGTGAACTTCTTCTTCAAGAGTGGCATCTATGAGTATCTGTTGCAGCTCATAAACTTTCTCTCGGGGCTTATTAACGACAACGCCGTCAACATAAACTGCATCAGATAGGATCCATTCCTTGATGCGCGTGCGCGAGTAATCTGGGAACAACTCTGCTAGGGCCTGATCTAATCTCAGTCCAGTTTGTGTTGCCGAAATCTCGCTTTTTAGATTAATCTCTTGTGTCATAGGAACCGTATCCCCATTTAGGGGTCAAAAAATGTGTGCTATCTGTTACAATCGGATGTTTTCTATTTTATAGTGAAATGGAAAAATTCTTAACTACAACTTAAAAAGAATTGAATTCAAGTATGTATAAATTTTCCAAAGGCGTTACCTTAGTCCTATTTTCACTAGCGTTATCAGCCTGTAGCAGCAGCCCTGATGATAACGATATTGCCGCCAAAACGTCACCTGATGTACTTTATACTCAGGCAAGAACCTCTATGGAGCTTGGCAATTACTCTAAAGCTGTCCGTTCTTTGGAAGCGTTAGACTCACGCTTCCCCTTCGGACCTCACAAAACTCAAGTCCAGTTAGACCTGATATATGCTTACTATAAAATGGACGATGTCGCTTCTGGTATTGCGAACATAGACAGATTTATCCGTCTTAATCCAACTCATCCAGATGTAGACTATGTGTTCTATATGCGCGGTTTAGTGAACATGCAAGCCGACAATTACATGTTCCACGACATGCTTAATATCGACCGAACCGATCGTGACCCTAAAAATGCTCAAGATGCTTTCAAAGATTTTGATCGTCTAATCAAAACCTACCCTAACAGCAAATATGCCGCCGATGCGCAAAAACGCATGTTAGCGTTGAAGAATCGCTTAGCAAAATATTCAATTCAAGTTGCCGAGTATTATCTCAAGATGAATGCATGGAGCGCCGCAGCAATCCGAGCACAATCTGTAATGGAAACATACCCTGGCACCCCTTCAAATGAACGGGCATTAGAGATAATGATAGAAGCTTATGGCGAATTAGGTCAGAGCAAGCTGAAGCAAAACGTGCTCATGGTAATGCAAGCTAACTTCCCAAACAATGAAATCTTATCAAACTAACCGAGAATGCCCCTTTAATAGGGGCATTTTTTTGCTTGGTGACCCTAGATAAGCCATAAATAGATAACGCTAAGTTCTCAGTGTGGATAGTGGTTTGGCTATTTTTACATTCTCAATACCAACACAAATGACACTTTCGTGTAAATCTTATCCAACTGAGTCACTTTTTCCGTTATTTAGTAAAAATCTATTGACTCAAAACCCGAAAAGCCTTTAAATTGCGCCCGTCGCCCGAATAGCTCAGTCGGTAGAGCAGAGGATTGAAAATCCTCGTGTCCCTGGTTCGATTCCGGGTTCGGGCACCATCTTTAAATGGGTTGCGATAGCGACTTATTTTAGAGAACTGCGATAGGTACAGTGCAGGTGTGGTGGAATTGGTAGACACGCCAGCTTCAGGTGCTGGTGCTCGCAAGGGCGTGGAGGTTCAAGTCCTCTCACCTGTACCAAATTGCAGTTCAAAAGTTAAGATTCACAGTGTTAAGATTGTCAATTCGATGAAATATCGAATAGCCATGCAGATGTGGTGGAATTGGTAGACACGCCAGCTTCAGGTGCTGGTGCTCGCAAGGGCGTGGAGGTTCAAGTCCTCTCATCTGTACCAACATTTAAACCTCGCCAAGCGAGGTTTTTTTGTATCTAAAGCAAAATAAATTTTCTGTAACTCTCCCCTCTTTCCTCAGATTTGCTATACCTATTGTTACAGACTCATCATAGGGATAGATAGAGTTCTGCCTAAAGGACTCTTTAGTTCACTGAGGCTATCCATATGAACGGTTTACAAATAAAACAAAAAATGTTTATCGGCATTCTGGTTCCCCTTGTAATGCTAATGACGATTGGCTTTCTCGCCATTAATATGATGGGTAAAATTGAATCGGGTGTTGAACGTATCTATGGCGATAGAGTTGTGCCACTAGACGATTTAAAAGTGATTGCTGATAAATACGCGGTCGATGTTATCGATGCGGTCAATAAGGCGAACGCGGGTGGTTTCACCGCCTCTCAAGCAGCTGAAGCGCTAGACAGTGCCAAATCTACCATTACCCAGCATTGGCAAAAATACTTAGCCACTGAACTTACCTCAGAAGAATCCCGACTCGTAAAACAAGCCGAAGTGCTGTTCTCACCCGCAAATCAACAGATTGACACTCTGGTCTCACGCTTAAGAGGATTAAATGGTGATGTATCAAGCCAATTATCGGCCAATATCCTGCCGCTTTACCAAGTCATAGACCCCATCAGTAACCAAATATCTGAACTGATTGCACTGCAAATTCGCGTGGCAGGCGAAGAAAAAGATCGTGTGAATGCCATTTACCAATCTTCAATCACTATTTTTGTAGCATTAGCCTGTGCCGCCATGATTATCAGTATTGTGATTGGGCTCTGGGTCAATCGCAGCGTGATGAATCCTATTAATGACATTCTCAGTAAACTTAAGCTGATCCATCAAGACTCTGATCTTACCGTCAAATTCACTACTTTTAATCACGATGAACTAGGACAAATATCCACTAGCCTCACCCAAGTTATTGAACACTTGCGGGGCATTCTTCATTCGATTGCCGAAGCGGCAAATACCGTTAATAGTTCAGCAAATGAGTTAAGTAGCTTCACGCAGGCAACCAATAAACGTATGCAACAGCAGCAAGCCGAAACGGAGCAAACTGCAACGGCCATGAATGAGATGACGGCAACGGTCGCAGAAGTCGCCCAAAGCGCATCTGCAGCGGCAGATTCAGCCAAAGATGCCGATACCTATGCCGCCAATGGCAATAATATTGTGATGCAATCGATTAGCAGTATGTCGCAATTATCTGATCAAATTCAAAAAACGGCACAAGTCATTGGATTTCTGTCTAATGAAAGCCAAAATATCGGCCGCGTACTCGATGTGATAAAAAGCATTGCCGAGCAAACCAATCTATTGGCATTAAATGCCGCCATTGAAGCGGCCCGCGCGGGGGAACAAGGCCGCGGCTTTGCAGTCGTTGCGGATGAAGTGCGGACCCTTGCGCAGCGCACCCAAAAGTCTACCCAAGAAATTGAGGCCATGATTGCCACACTACAACAAGGCGTTAAAGAAGCAGTTAACGCTATGGAAATAGGTATAAATCAAGTAGATGATGCTAATGATAAAGCGAATCAAGCAGGCCAAGCACTGAAAGAAATCGTCTCCTCAGTAGATAGCATCACAGAACTTAATACTCATATTGCGACCGCTGCCGAAGAACAAAGTAGCGTTGCCGAAAGCATTAATCGCAGTATTATTGCCATCAGCGATATTGCCGAACATTCCACCGCATCGGCGGCTGAATTAAGTGAATCTGTGGTTAATTTAACTAAACTCGCCAACAGTATGCGCAATCAAGTGAGTGCATTTAAACTCTAAGTCAAAAAACCACACTATGACTGCAATAAGCTTTGCTGTTGCAGTTAACCTCCCTTAAACCATCTGTAATGTATTGAAATAATACGTTTATTTACCACCCCCTACCTCGTACCCGCTTTGATAAAGCACTTCAAATGACCTTAATCACGCTTATCGGTAGCACGAATTGCGATCATCACTATTGATCCAAATCAAATAGATCTTTAAACTCATTTAACATTCATAATATTTGCACGTTAAGGATTTTCTATGTTGGACAGCCGTACAATCCAAGTTATCAAGAGCACTATCCCCTTACTCGAATCCGCAGGCCCTGCGCTGACGACCCATTTTTATGAACGTATGTTCAAACATAATCCTGAATTAAAAGATGTATTTAACTTGGCACACCAGCATTCTGGTGGCCAGCCTGTTGCCCTGTTAAACGCCGTCGCGGCTTATGCTAAAAATATTGAAAACTTAGCGGTGCTAAGTTCGACTGTCGAGCGCATTGCCCAAAAACATACAGGATTTCTGATCAAGCCTGAGCAATATGCGATCGTCGGCAGCCACTTATTAGCCACCCTTAAAGAGTTAGGCGGTGATGCAGTAACAGAAGAAGTATTAGAAGCTTGGGCGCAGGCCTATGGATTTTTAGCAGATATCTTTATTCAACGAGAAGCTCAAATTTATCAGGCACATGCAGAACAAGATGGCGGTTGGTTGGGTGAGCGTCAGTTTATCATTAGCGCGAAAAAGACTGAGTCCACAGTCATTACCTCCTTCATATTGACGCCCGAAGATGGTAAACCAGTTAAAGATTTCATTCCCGGTCAGTACTTAAGTTTGAAGCTAAAACATCCCAATTTAGCATATGAAGAAATCCGCCAATATTCCCTATCCGATGCACCGAATGGCAACAGCTACCGCATCAGTGTGAAACGTGAATTAGGTGGCCAAGTATCTAATCTGCTACACGATACCATGCATATCGGTGACAAAATTGCAGTTATGCCGCCGGCGGGAGATTTTATCTTAGAAGTTGGGGCGGACATCCCCGTAGTGCTCATTTCGGCAGGAGTGGGTCAAACACCGATGAAAAGCATGTTGAATCAATTGATCAAGTTGCAACATCCAAGTGCTATTACTTGGCTACATGCCTGTGAGCAAGGTGATGTACATGGTTTCAAACAGGCTATTCACACCAAGCGCCAGCAACATCATAATCTGAAGAGCCATGTTTGGTATCGCAAGCCGAGTTCAACCGATGTGGTGGGTACAGATTATGATTTTGAAGGACAAATGGAATTAAGCAAAGTCGCAGAGCAACTGCTTCCCCATGCACGTTACTATTTCTGCGGACCTATTGGATTCATGTCAGCCATCAAGCAACAATTACTCGTTCTGGGTGTCTCAGCTGAAAACATGCACTATGAAGTATTCGGCCCCCACGCCGATCTCTAATCCCATATCACGGGCTTGGGACACCTGATTCTCAAGTCCATTTTTATATTTAGAATACGCAGAATAATGGCTGATAAATTGAATTGCCCTATGTCTCTAAGCTACCGGTTTGCAGCGGATACAAGCCACTTCTGCGGCAGTCAGCACACGACTTTCGCCCGACGCCAGAGCTTCATCCAACACAATATCACCTATTGATAATCTATGTAGACCAACAACTGGGTTTCGAAAGCGACCAAACATCCGCTTAATTTGATGGTACTTACCTTCCTTTAAAGTCACTTCAGCAACATGATCAGCAAGGATCACCAATTTAGCGGGCTTAGTCATTATATCTTCAAAGCTGAAATACATACCTTCGGCAAATGCGGCGATATATTCTTCAGTTAATGGATTAGCTAAGGTGACGCGATACACTTTATCGACCTTATGCGTCGGTGACATTAGTGCATCAGACCAGCGGCTGTCATTGGTCAGTAATAACAAACCCGAAGAATTTAAATCTAGTCTACCCGCGATATGTAACTCATCACGGGCTTCGCAATCAAGCAAATCAATCACGGTTTTATGCTGAGTATCTTTAGTCGCGCTCACCACGCCAATCGGCTTATGCAACATCAAATAAACTGGCGTGTTGGCCTGTAATATTTGCCCATCGAGTTGGATGTGAGAAAACTCATCCACTTGCCTATCCATGTCCTTCACTATCAATCCATCAACACGAACTCGGCCCAAGAGTAACAGTTCACGCACCGCTTTACGGTGAGTGTGTAACTGGGTACAAAGATAACGATCGAGTCGGCCGCGCTTAGACTGCATAACACCACAAATGACGAAATATGAATGGGATAGCCATTCTAGCAGGATGCGAGTTCAGGTCATAGCGAGCTAATACTGTAAGCATCACAGAGGTTATTTAGAGCAAAATTAGATCAAACTAGGCAAAATTTGTTAAGCTAGGCGTTCAATTCATCTTATTGTGAGTGGTTACCGCATCAAAAACTTATCTGCAAGTCCCGTTATGATACGTTCGAACCTGCTATTTTTAGCCTTGTTTTTAGTGATACTCGCGAGCTCATTCTTCACTCAAGCGAGCGATGCAGAAAATCCCCCTGAAGCGCCTCAACCTTTCGCCATCCATGATAAACCGCTGATAGAGCGCTACGTCTTCGATGAACTCAAATCTCTCAGATACGATCAACAGGATCTTGAGCGGCGCCTCACCATAGATATCACAGATCGCGAACTGGCCGTTGCCGACAAGTCGATGAATTACGCCAATGTCACTGTCACTTACTTCTTTTATATGATCGCCGGCGTCGCCTCTTTAGTCGCCTTTATCGGCTGGCAATCCCTACGGGAAATCAAGACACATACCGCCAAACTGGCCGCGAATCAGCTACAGAGTATTGCCGAACAATACGAAGAAAAGTTCAAATTACTCGAGCAAGAACTCAAGCATAAGAGTCGTACTATCACAGACAATAATCGTGAAATAGAAGTGATTAATGAAATTCATAATCTGTGGCTACGTGCCCAAAGTGCCCAGACTCCCGAACAAAAAATTGAAGTCTACGATGAAATCCTCACGATTCGACCTGGAGACTTGGAAGCGCTGACCTACAAGGCCGATGCCGCAATGGAAATGCGCGAATTTAATTGGGCACAAAGCCTATGTAATCGTGTTTTAGAGGTTGACCCGACTAACGCCCATGCTTTTTATCAAAGAGCCTGCGCCTTTGCGTGTTTAGGTGTTGAAGATAGGGCAATTTCTGATTTGGAACGCGCCATCCATAACAGCGCATCCTTCAAAGAGCTAGCGTTGGATGAAGCTGATTTCTCACAACTTAAAGGACATCCTCGTTTCGAAACATTATTGGCCTATCACGAACCTGATAAGCCCTAAGCTCCGAGGTTTAATGCTTAATATATAGCGTTAGCTTTCAGTGACGTTTTATCCCACAGATAAAACGCCTCAAGCAAACAACTTAAGTGCACTACTAGGCTATCGCCGCAACTTTAATTGCCGCAATTTTATATGCACAGCGGCGAGCACCTTCGATGATATGTTCTTCGCGGCTCACCACGGCAATATCAGCGAATAACTGCTGGAAAAGTTGCAACTCAGAGCGGCAAAAGTTCAAACACTTAGTCGCTGCGGCGCAGATAGGACAATGATTTTCGAGTAAAAAATACACACCATCGATGTGTTCTATGGTCGCCATATAACCTTCGTTCGAGCGTAATTTCGCAAGTATGGCCAAACGTGTCGGAATATCAGTAGCACCTTCCATTGCCGCACGATATTGGACTAACGCACTTTGCTCCCTGTGACCGATAAGCTTATCCAAGCCTTGGTCGCCAAAGATCATTTTTACCGAGTCAATCAGCTGTACCGTCAATTCCTCATGGCGATCGGCAAAGTGAGTACGGCTTTGTTCAGTTAATCCCCAGTAACGTGTTGGGCGACCGCGACCTTCAACTCGATCCTCAATATCCACATCACCCATATCTTCCAAAGCCTGAAGATGCTGACGAACCCCCATAGTCGTTAACGCCAATTCCTCCGCTAAGGTTTTAGCGGTAAGCGGGCCATGCAACTTGAGTAATTGAATAATCTTATCAGTAGTTTTCATTGAGTCTCCCCGATTTCAGCCGAAGCATTATCTCCCAATCTCCGCAGCTTTAACAGATTAAATAAACTTTTTTATTTACTTTATCCTTTACAAGGTTAAATAAAGCAATTACCTTACAAATAATTTATAAACAAATAGGTTTACTTAATGAAATTACTCATCATCAGCACCAGCCAAAGACCCGATTCACAAAGTGCTAAAGTCGGTCGTTATATCGCGGAAAGCAGTTTCTCATCTCCCCACAACATGGGTTACGACACGATACATCACTTAGAACTATGCCTGTTTAATCTGCCCTTTTGGGACGGAGAAGAAGACAACAAAGGTGAACACTGGCCCGAAATAGAGCACAGAGTCGATGAAGCCGATGCGCTAGTGCTGATCACCCCAGAATGGGGCGGCATGGCATCACCATTACTGAAGAACTTTTTGTTGATGTGTACTCGTGAAGAAACCGCCCATAAACCCGCCTTATTAGTCTCAATATCGGATGGTATTAGCGGTACTTACCCTATCGTTGAAGTGAAGATGAATGCCCTTAAAAACAATAAATTAGTGCCCATACCCGATCACTTAATCATCCGAAATGTCAGCCATGTACTCAATGCAATCCCTGAGAGTGCCCGCGATATCGCGCTTAGGGAAAGAGTGCAATACAGCTTATATATGCTGCATCAATACGCCCAAGCATTAGCCCCCATTCGTGAACAACATGCCAATCAAGCGTACCCAAAACAGCAGGAGTACTGTTACGGTATGTAAGCGGCTTGAGATTTTAACCACCAGCAACAGACTAAAATCATTACAAGGAACGCATTATGATTCATTTAGAGCATATCAATTTAGTGGTAGACGACATCCCCGCAGCACTGCGCTTTTATCAAGCGGCTTTCCCCCATTGGCGTGTTCGCGGTGGCGATAAAGGCACTTGGTACGGCAAACCCCGTAATTGGATTCATTTTGGCGATGATTATCAATACATTGCTTTTAGTGACAATGGTGAAGGTGAAAACCGCGATTTGGCTGGTCATCAAATTGGACTGGCGCATTTTGCCTTTGTGACCGACAACTTAGATGCTGTGATAGCAAGACTGACCCAAGCAGGTTTCCCTATTGCCAAAGATGGCATGGAAGATCCCTATCGACGCAATATTTACTTCTTCGATGCCCATGGTTTTGAAGTGGAATTTGTGGAGTATTTAACTGATATTCCAAAGGAACGAAATCGCTATTAGCGTAAATCGTTATTAAAAAGAAGTAGCCAAGAACCGCATGTAGTGAATAGGGTATAGGAGCCAGGTACTATTCGCTTCGCTCGGATTGTTGCTGCGCCACTATGGCCGAATCCTTATGGGCATAAAAGTGGAGTCTAAACTGAGTATCTTCGGTCAGTAGCTCCACTTTATGCCAATATTCAGGATGTGAAATGGCGGTTTCACCTGCGCGAATAATAATTTCTTTATCTAATTCGCCCCTGCTACCCGTATAGCCATAAAACTTTAAGCTGCCCGTTAACACTTGGATCTGCCCATATACGCCAGCCTTAGTATTGTGCATGTGCAGCAACATTTTAGGAACGTTGTCATGGTTGAAAACCGGCGTTGATTTGTAATTTACAAAATCTTTGGGGACTAAGGCCATGATGTTTTGCACTCCTTGTGTCAAATCACGAAAATCGAGTAATGCTTACGGCAAGACTAATATAGCCGTTGCCGTATTTCTGTCCAACTCATATCTTGACCTGTATTAACGAGCGGGTTTGAACGTCGAATTTGAAAACACCAAAGTGCTCATTCATGCTTGCAATAGCAAGGTTAGTTACTTTCATCACTGTAATCGCTACACTAGCCCGCATTAAGTGCCACCTCAATTAGATGACATGATGCCAACGCCCTATTCATATTCCACAACGTATATTTTAGATAAAGCCCATTTCGATGAATGCTATACGCAATCAGTGGTACCAGATCCCACGCTCAAACCTTACTACAAAGCCATTGGATTAACCCTGATAGGTATCGCGCTTATTTTCACCGATATTAGCCTTTATTTAGCTTACTTTTTTGTTGGGTTAGGTGTTATAGAAGCGCTAAATGTGAAGTATCACAAAGCATGGTGGTTGATGCGTCAGATGATGAGTAAAGCGGCCAGCAATGAGGTCACACTCACCATTGATGAGCAAGGGATTCACACTCAATCCATGTCTGTGACCAGCCAAATTTTATGGACCGACATTTACCGGATTAAAGAAACTGAAAAAGGCTTCTTGATCACCCACAAAGCAGGCACGAGTTATGTTTCTCTCCGTAGCTTAGATGAAGCAGCTGTGGCCTATATTAAAACTAAAATCTAGTACAGCTAAAAACACCCATAAAAAAGGCTGATCTTCATCAGCCTTTTTTACAACTCTGCATTGCTGAATCGTTACTTTTTCAATTCACCAACCGGTAAAATCGTACGGCCATACTCATTATTAAGCACCTGCGCCATCGCAAAATAAATCGCACTCGCACCGCAAAGTATCCCTTCAAAGCCCGCAATAGTGCCAATCAAGGCGCTACCCGTAAAATCACGCGCCGCCAGCAGGAAAAATAAGATAGTTAAAGAAGCAAACACAAACTGTTTGGCTCTTGGATAACGCAAAGAACCCACAAACATGAATGCCGTGAATATGCCCCAAAGCGTTAAATACCAGCCCATAAAATACGTTGGACTCGCCGCAATGCCAGCATTAGGCATTAAAATGAGGCCCACTAGCGTTAACCAAAACAAACCGTATGAGGTAAATGCCGTCGTACCGAAAGTATCGCCGCGCATGAAACACATAATCCCCACAATCACTTGACCAATGCCACCGTAAAAAATCCCCATGGCTAAGATCATAGAATCAATAGGGAAATATCCCGCATTATGAATGTTTAACAAAATTGTTGTCATACCAAAGCCCATTAAACCTAATGGCGCTGGATTAGCCAGTTTTGTAGACACAGAGTTCCCCTAGAGAAAAATCAACAATTCAATAAAAATCAATAGCATTTGCCATTAATCTTATGCACGCGCACCTGCGAGAGCGGCGCATTCTAGAGGATAGCTATAATCTTAGCAATGTAATCATCAAAAACAAACGAACACATAAAAATAAACAATAAAAACATAAAGTTAAAATAATAAACTGTAAAATAAAATTTAAACTAAAAAACACATAAAAATTAATTCTTTTTAATTCAATATTCTAGAAAAAAACGGCCTACAACATGCGTCATATCTCATTTTATATGACTTCTTATAACTACCGCATAATTCAGTTAACAGCGGCGATTAAACCTTCATTAAAAATCGACCATAAACAGTGATAATAATGCACTTTATCGCAAATAAGTCCTTAAAGTGATGTAAGCAGCATTTTTGAAAGAAATCCAAGTTCTACTGTACACACAATTAAGCGCATAAGTTAAGCACATAAGTTTATGTGCAGAGTTTCATCAATTAATTTCAAGCACAAGTTCAGAAGAGCCAACTTAGCACGCATGAGTTCAGAGGGGGGGGTGTGAACCTAACTCAAGCAGCAAAAGATGCTGAGAATGAATCAAACTAGAGCAAATAAAGTACACTCAGCCAGCCCATTTACTTGAAGCGAATCAAGGGAAAACAAGGTAAAAAACCTTAATCAAGAAAGGTAAAAATTATTTATATCTAAAACAGAATAGCAGTGATAAATTGCTGATGTTGGCACAGTGGAATTAAGAGAATGCATCTTAATCTGTGGTTAACAATACATAACTAAAGGAAATAAAATGAATAAGTTATCAGCTGTTTTTACTCTATTGGCATTAGTAAGTTTCACTTCCTTTGCTGACGACTCCTCTTTACCGCCTGCACCAGCAGCCGATCTCGCTCAGCTGAAAGAAGTGTGCCAGCAGATGGCCTCTGAAGATCAAGTCGAAAATGCTGAGCTAAAACAATATGTGCTTGATTGTGTAAACGATCAATTGACAGAAATGGGCTACAAGTCAGTTACTGAGGTCAATTAATCTTCATTCTAATCTCTGTGTTATTACCGCAAAGTAGGTTATTCGGCTTCAGTCTGTGCCATTCACACTTGCGAATGGCATTATTATTTCCAAGCAACACAGCTTTTACATCATAATTAACATCATTTCAGTTACACTCGAAACTTATAAAACACAAAATTTAACATCCACAATTAACCGTACGAAAGCTGCCAAGATAAGCTTTTAGCATGACTATCAACATATTGTGCAATCCATAAATTTATTATTTAATTGATAGCTGTATCATTTTGCATCTCCGTGAATGAAACCACTGTTGAATTGAGCATAAAATGCTAATCTGTTTTCCTATATTGTTAACCTCAGCCCTTAATCGTTAAATCATGTATCGTATTCTTTTTGTCCTCATTACAAGTTTAAGTATTTTGCCTGCAATCGGAATGGCGAAAGAAGCCTGTGCACCAGAAAATCAATGTATTGAGATGAACAACTGGGATCTAGGCATCGCCATAGGCTGGGGACAAAAAAGCAATCCACTCAGGGATTTTGACGATATTCCATTGTTCTTTATTCCAACAGTGGCCTATTACGGCGAACACTGGTTCTTCGACAATGGTAATTTAGGTTATACCTTAGCCGAGCAAGAAAGCTTTACAATTAACTTAGTAACAAGTTATAGCTTAGATAGAGCCTACTTCTATCAATGGGACCCATCAAATATCTTTTTGAATCGTGGCACTCAAGTTGAAGCCAAAGCCATAAATAGTATGTATTTATCGACTGAGCCCGAGCCTGAGTTTAATTCCTTAGAGACTCGGAACTTCACCTTACTTGGCGGTGCCGAAGCATTCATCTATACGCGGCTCGGTATTATTAGATTGGCGTACACTCATGATATGTTTAATGTGCATCAAGGTTCAGAAGCACAAATAAAATGGACCTATGGTTGGGATTACGATCGTTTCATTTTTGAGTTTGCGCTGGTATTTGATTGGAAGAGCCAAGCCGTAGTGGATTATTATTACAGCGTTAGACCCAGTGAAAACGCCTATTGGAGCGAAAAATATCAAGCAAAATCAGGTTGGGATAAAGGTGCGGAAATGACGGCCCGTTACATATTAACTGACAATTGGGATCTACTGTTGGCAGTTCGTTACACTCTAATTGCCGATGAGATTGCCGCCAGTCCCTTGTTAGACCAAGACTATAGCAGCACCTACTTTATCGGCGCTGCCTATAGGTTCTAACGTTAGTGACACTGCCTCAGTTAAGCTTGTTTTGCTTTATAGGTCTAAGCCTCGGCTTGATGGGCCAAAGTTCAGCACAAGCCAAAACTCGCGACTCGGCACTCAAACTCACACCCGAAATTTGCATCACAAGTTCAGAAACTGATGCCTGTGACGTCTATATAGAACTACAGTGGGAACTCGCTAAAGATGAGCTTATCTGTATCTTGTCCGACAACGCCGCCTATCCCAAATGGTGCAGTGATTCAGTTTCAACCCATACGTTAAGCATGAAAATCCACACTATGACGGATATTCAATTTGTCATGGTGAGTAAAGACAGTAACCAAACTTTGGCTGGTGCCAAACTTAAAATCACTTCTGCATCACAACCTCAGGTTCGCAGACGTTACCGCAACCCTTGGAGTTTATTTTAATGACAAGCCCACAATCGAACCACAGAGTATTATTGGTTGAAGACGACGTTCGCCTAGCAAACTTGATTGTAGATTACCTAAAATCCCATGGTATGCATGTTGAAGTTGAACGCCGTGGCGATACAGTGCTAACACGATTAATCAATTACAAGCCAGATATCATACTGTTAGACATTATGCTACCGGGCATGGATGGTCTCACTCTGTGTGAGAAACTGCCCGATTATTTCGCAGGTCCAATCCTATTGATGAGCGCACTTGGCTCAAGCGAAGATCAAATCAAAGGACTAGAACTCGGTGCCGATGACTACGTGGTCAAGCCCGTCGATCCTGCTCTGTTAGTTGCGCGGATCAACAACTTACTTCGCCGTCAGAATCAGCCACCACAGGCAGAATCACATTGTCTAACCTTCGGTAAATTGAGTATCGACCCGCATACCCATGCGATTCGTCTTAATGAAACTGAAATCGATCTCACCAGCCATGAATTCGAATTGCTGTGGTTACTGGCCTCGCAAGCGGGCCAAGTGCTCAGCCGTCAGTATATTTATCAGTTGTTACTCAATATTGATTTCGATGGTAAAGATCGAAAAATTGACGTGCGGATCTCTAGATTACGTAAAAAACTCAACGATAATATCGAGACACCTTTCAGAATTAAAACCGTTTGGGGACAAGGTTATCTCTTTGCTCCTGAAGCTTGGAATAACTAAGCACAAATACAGTGAAACGTCTCTTTATCAGTTTATATCTGCTACTCAGTCTCAGCGTGCTTGGGATTGGCTGGACACTCGACAGCCTGTGGCAGAAGAATGTTGATGACAATAATGCCCTCGATGCGCCGTTAGTGGCATTGGCGCAATTATTAGCGGAATTACCTCCCGATGCCCGCCAACGGTATCTGAAGGCGATCCCAGCGAACCCTGTGATGCCACTGCAATTACTCAATGCAGATCAAGTCGCGCTGGCAGATAATCAAGCGTTAAGCACAAGCAAGGTGTTCACCACCACGGCCAATGATGATAGCCTGCTGCAATTTATTCGAGTAGACGATCAAGTCTTAATGGCAGGGCCGCTGGACATAGATCCCAGAGCTAACCTTCGCAGCCTGTTCACCCTGTTCTTTTATTTATCGCTCGCCCTCGTTGCGCTAATTTGGGTCGGCCCGCTTTCACGGGATTTGAGCATACTGCGTAAGGCCACCAAAGAATTTGGCGAAGCCAAATGGGACACGCGGATTACCCTGTCAAATCGCTCCCAAGTTAAGCCCTTAGCCAATACGTTTAACGAAATGGCGCGACATATCAGCGCCTTGATTGAGAACCAGAAACACCTATCTAATGCGGTATCCCATGAGATCCGCACGCCACTGGCGAGGCTCAAATTCGCTCTTGCACTTATGCCTATGTATTGTCAGCCAGATTCGGACGAACAGAAGCGACAAGACTTTCTCGATGAAATGCAGCTCGACATCAAAGAAATGGAAGACTTACTTCAAGAACTGCTGACCTACGCCAGCTTAGAGTCACAGCGAGAAGGTATCCAGTTGGATGAGTACGATTTAATTAATCTCATCAATCAAAGTATTAAGCGCCTAGAAACCTTAAGTCCAACGCCTATAACGCTCAAAGCCGAAGTCGAAAAACTGCCCTTATTCGGAGAACCCGCATTAATCGAAAGGGCGCTACAAAATCTACTGACCAATGCACAACGCTTTGCCCGCACTGAAATCATTATTGAAGTTAAGCAGACCCAGCATAGGGTCAATTTAAGTGTAAGTAACGACGGCGAACCTATCCCTGCGGTGGATTTACCGAAAGTGTTCGAGCCATTTTATCGCAGCCAATCGGTACAGAATGGCAATAAAGGACATGGTTTAGGCCTTGCGATCATCAAACGGATTATGCAACGACATCAAGGGAATGTGAGTGTTACAAGTGATGCACAACATACTCGATTTAGTTTAATCTGGCCGAAAAAACGTAAGCTGTAATAGGAATCGAGATGAGACTATTACAAGTCAGTCATGAATCCCACTCGCGAATACAAAAAACGAGTTAAACAAGTCAATTCAACCTATTAGTCTAGCTCGAAGCCACCAAAATCCAGATCGGCTTCAGGCTCAGGCTCAAAATTCAACTGTGGGTTTAACGCTGCTCTTTCTTGCTCTATTTGTGCTTGCCTTGCTTTCATCATCGCTAACTGGCGACGACGTTTACGTTGAGTACACAGGCGAATGACATCATACTTTTGCGCATCTGAAAACGTTAACCAATTGAATCTTTCGTCACGGCTTCGCAGGCAACCATTACAGTAACCGCGCGCATCGGTAACACACACACCGATACAAGGACTCGGGATATCAAAAAAGGCTAACTGTTCCATAACCCGCCGCTATTCCTATCTAAAAATGAACCATACTCAAAACGATCCTTGCTAAAAACAAAGCGTGTGGAATTGCATTCAAAGCGATTCAAATACAACACGCTTATCTAAAGTACTTGCAGAAACAACCTTAATCAAGGCACATTGAGCAGAGTTTGTACAACTTGGAGCACTATCATGGGATACCGTCACTTTGCCAGTCTGCTCGTCGCTGTTGCCTTATTAAGCGCTTGCAGCAGTAAACCGAAAAACGATTATGATCTCAATTACGACTTCACCGCACTACGCAGCTTTACCCAGTTAACACCACAGCCGACGGATGACCCGTTAAGCGCCCAGCGTATTCAAGTAGAAATTAACAACCAATTGACTCAAAAAGGGTTTGTAGAAAATACAGCGTCGCCCGACTTTAACGTCGCCTACGCCTTACTCACCCAAGATAAGCCCAAAGATTCAGGGCTATCCATTGGATTAGGCACAGGCACATTCGGAAGTTCGGGCGGGATTGGCATAGGCACCAGTGTTGGCGTGCCGCTGGGGAGTGATAGCGCTAAAATTCAAACTATTCAAATAGATATTGTCGATCCTAAGACCAAAGCTCTTATTTGGCGTGGCAGCGACAGCTATGATTTTGATGCAGGCGGTAACGAGAAAGCCCAAGATACCGCCAAAGCCGTCAACCGAATTTTGGCGCAATTCCCACCGAAAAAATGATCACGTATAAAAGGGTAAAAATGGGCGTGTCTCGCCCATTTTTATCAATCAAACATTCATATCGCTCAATATGCTTAGAGTAAAAATCTAGGACTCAGGAAAAAAGCCCTGACGAAAGGTAACGATCGCCCCTATCACAGACAATCGCCACGACCACAGAACCCGGATATTGTTTAGCAATCTCCAGCGCAGCAAACACGGCACCGCCCGAACTGACTCCTGCACAAATCCCTTCCTCTCGCGCTAAAGTTCTCGCCATGGCTTTTGCATCTTGCTCTTCTATATCCATAACTAAATCAACCCAAGAAGCATCAAAAATCCCAGGCAAATATGCCTGCGGCCAACGCCGAATCCCAGGAATAGCACTGCCATCGGCAGGCTGAAGGCCGACGATAGTGATGTCGGGATTACAAGTTTTAAGGTATTTAGACACACCCATTATGGTACCTGTCGTCCCCATACTTGACACAAAGTGGGTAATTTTGCCTAGACTCTGTTGCCAGATTTCAGGGCCTGTCGTGAGGAAATGGGCATTAGCGTTATCTTGGTTATTAAATTGATCCAGCACCTTACCTTTGCCTTCGCTTTGTAACTGCAGCGCCAAATCCCGCGCAGTCTCCATGTTATCCACTAGCATGAGCTCTGCGCCATAGGCTTGCATCGCATCCTTACGCTCCTGAGTCGAATTATTCGGCATAATCAGGATCATCTTGTATCCTTTGATTGCCGCCGCCATCGCCAGCGCAATCCCAGTATTGCCACTCGTTGCCTCAATAAGCGTATCACCAGGACTTATTTCTTGGCGAAGTTCGGCCTGAATAATCATATTGAGTGCAGGACGATCTTTTACTGAACCCGCGGGGTTATTGCCTTCCAATTTTAACAGTACAGTGGAAGTACCACAGTTAAGCCGCTGCAAGCGAACCAGCGGAGTTTGCCCGATGCAGGCTTCAATTGTCGGAAAGTCAGACACTAGGATTATCCTTTACTTGATAAAAACAACTAAGCGATAGCCTATTCTAAGTCGGTTACCACTGACAAACACGGTGAATACTGCTTATAACATAAAATAAATCGCTCATAGTTATTCAAAAAAGTTCTATTCAACTGGCTTTTTATAAACAATTAATTCTATTACTCTAGGTGCCATAACGCTGACAAAATTGCCAGATTAAGGAGTTAAAAATGTCCGTAAAATTGATAAAGGCCCTGCTAGGAACCCTCATTCTGGGAACCTCACTCAATGTGACTGCCGCAGATCAAACCCTGCTTAATTCCTCTTATGATATCGCACGGGAATTATTCAATGCCTACAACCCCGTTTTTGCCAAACATTGGGAAGAGAAAACAGGTAAAACCGTCGAAATTAAACAATCCCATGCAGGATCATCTGCACAGGCACGCTCGATTCTGCAGGGATTACCCGCAGATGTGGTAACGTTTAATCAAGTGACAGACGTACAAGTTCTGCACGATCGCGGTAAATTGATCCCAGAAAATTGGCAACAATTACTGCCTAACGCCAGTTCGCCTTACTATTCCACCATTGCATTTTTGGTGCGTAAGGGTAACCCAAAGCAAATCAGCGACTGGGGCGATTTAGCGAGAGATGACGTTAAACTGGTCTTTCCTAACCCAAAAACCTCTGGTAATGCTCGCTACACTTATTTAGCCGCATTAGGTTATGCTCAGAAAAACTATGGTAAGGATAATCAGGCTAAACTGGATCAATTCCTGAAAAAATTCCTCGGTAATGTCGCAGTATTTGATACAGGCGGCCGCGGTGCGACCACCTCCTTTGTTGAACGTGGGATCGGTGATGTATTAATTACCTTTGAATCGGAAGTGAACAATATCCGCCAGCAGTATGGTACGGACGATTACCAAGTGGTTGTACCAAAAACCTCGATTCTGGCAGAGTTCCCCGTCGCTGTGGTTGAGAAAAATGCTAAGCGTAACGGTACACAGGAACTCGCAACTGAGTATTTGAATTATCTCTACAGCGAAGAAGCGCAACGTCTACTGGCAGGATTCAGCTATCGTGTACACAACGAAAAGGTAAAAGCTGAGTTTGCTAAGCAGTTCCCTACCGTTGACCTGCTAACTGTTGAGCAAATCATCGGTGGTTGGGATAATGCCATGAAAACGCAGTTTGCTAACGGTACAAAACTCGATGAGCTATTAAAGCGCTGATATCGTCCTTAATGTAGTAAGATATCAACATTGAACCCGAGCAAAGTCTCGGGTTTATCGCTAATTGGCATTTATCAATCAAGATTGCATCCAACAAATGGCTTGAGCCAACAACGAGCGAACCGTATAAATAGTATTGGTTTAACGCAATTAACCTGATCGGGTGATTATTCTGTGATTTTTAATAACGGGCGTTTACGCCATAAGCGGGTTCTTCCCGGTTTTACCATCAGCTTAGGTGTGTCCCTACTGTTTGTCAGCCTAATCCTATTATTGCCAACCACAGGCCTAATCATGCAGACCAGTTCAATGAGCTGGTCCGAATACTGGGGCGTGATTGCCGATCCCAGAGTGGTTGCCAGTTACCGAGTCACCATACTATCGGCGCTCGCGGCATCATTATTTAACTGCCTTTTCGGATTATTACTCGCATGGGTACTCGTGCGTTATGAATTTCCCGGCAAACGCATTTTAGATGCCTTGGTAGATTTACCCTTTGCCTTGCCGACCGCCGTTGCCGGTATCACCTTAGCCACCCTTTATGCGGAAAACGGCCAAATCGGTAGTCTATTAGCTGAATGGGGCATAAAAGTCGCCTACACCCCGCTAGGCATAGTGGTCGCGATGATTTTCACCAGTATTCCCTTTGTGGTTCGTACGGTACAACCCGTTCTCGAAGAGTTATCCCACGAGGAAGAAGAAGCGGGAATGACACTTGGCGCCTCGGATCGTTCGGTATTCTGGCGGGTTATTTTGCCCTCCCTTTGGCCAGCATTAATGATTGGAACGGCACTGTCTTTTACCCGCAGTCTGGGTGAGTTTGGTGCAGTGATCTTTATCGCTGGCAATATGCCTTATATCAGTGAAATCACTTCGTTAATGATCTTTGTCCGCCTGCAAGAATTTGATTTTGCAGGTGCCAGCGCCATTGCCTCAGTGGTTCTGATGACCTCGTTACTGCTATTACTGCTGATAAACCTGTGGCAGGCGCGTTATCTGCGCCGCATTCATGGACGATAAGGAGCAAATATGAACTCATTTAAACCCTTAAGAGTCGGTGAAGCACCCCTGATCAAATGGAGCCTTATTACCCTCGCCGTGTTCTTAGGCTTGCTCTTGTTGCTATTGCCGCTAGTGAGTATTTTTCAGCAGGCGTTTGTCGGAGGTTGGGAGCGTTATATTGGGCACCTAACTCAACCGGATTCGCTGCATGCGATTGGTTTAACACTGATGGTGGCAGCACTCACAGTACCAATCAATTTAGTGTTCGGAATCATGCTGGCATGGAGCGTGACTCGTTTTGAATTCCCCGGTCGCAAATTACTGATCACGCTAATTGATATTCCATTTGCGGTCTCCCCTGTCGTCGCAGGTTTGCTCTATTTACTGCTCTATGGCAACAGTGGCTGGCTGGGCGAATGGCTATATGAGCACGATCTGCAGATCATGTTTGCTTGGCCGGGAATACTATTAGTGACCATTTTTGTCACTTGCCCCTTTGTAGCCAGAGAACTGATCCCATTGATGCAACAACAGGGCGCATCGGAAGAAGAAGCTGCAGTGATCCTCGGAGCGTCATGGTGGCAACTTTTTCGCCGCGTGACCCTACCCAACATCAAATGGGCACTGATTTACGGTGTAATCCTCACCAATGCCAGAGCCGTAGGAGAATTTGGTGCCGTTGCTGTCGTGTCTGGCAATATTCGCGGCGAAACCAATACCTTACCTTTACATGTGCAATTATTGTACGAAGATTATCAGGCCGAAGCCGCCTTCGCGAGCGCGTCATTACTGGCCCTGATCGCCCTATTTACCCTAATGCTAAAAGCCGTAGTGGAATGGCGGCAACAACGCAGTTTAACCGCCAATGACAATAAAGAGCAGAGCCAACTATGAGTATTCGTCTTACTAATATTTCCAAGAAATTTGGCCAATTTCAGGCGCTTTCCCCACTTAATCTCGATATTCAAGAAGGGGAAATGATTGGTCTGCTAGGACCATCAGGTTCAGGCAAAACCACACTGCTGCGGATTATTGCCGGTCTTGAAGGAGCCGATAGCGGCCAAATTCAATTCGGCAACCGAGATGTCACTCAAGTGCATGTGCGTGAAAGACGCGTAGGTTTTGTGTTTCAAAACTACGCGCTGTTTCGCCATATGACGGTCGCCGATAACGTCGCCTTTGGACTCGAAGTCATGCCGAAAAAACAAAGGCCTTCGGCGGCAGAAATTCATAAGCGAGTGACACAGCTGCTAGAAACAGTACAACTAGGCCATCTAGCACAGCGCTATCCTGAACAACTCTCGGGAGGACAAAAACAGCGCATTGCGTTGGCCCGTGCACTCGCAACCCAACCAGAAGTCTTGCTACTGGATGAACCCTTTGGCGCCTTAGATGCTAAAGTGCGTAAAGAACTACGCCGCTGGCTACGCAGCCTGCATGATGAATTGAAATTCACCAGCGTGTTTGTGACCCACGATCAGGATGAGGCGCTTGAGCTCTCAGATAGAGTGGTAGTGATGAGCAATGGTCATATAGAGCAGATTAATACACCTGCTGAGCTATACTCACACCCCAATAGTCGCTTTGTGTTTGATTTTCTTGGTAACGTCAATGTCTTTGAAGCCAGTTGGCAACAAAAACGTTGGGAAAATGGTCAAGCATTTTTAACACCCCCAGAACAGCAAACACTGCAGCAAGATGGTGTTCTCTATGTACGCAGTCACGAATTAGCGCTGTCAAATAAGCCCAATAGTCAGGCCAATTTGCCGTTCAATATTGTCGCCATGACCCCCATTGGCGCCGAAGTAAGACTGGAATTAGCCCCACACGGCTGGCATAGCGAAGAACTGTGGGAAGCCAAATTTACCCACCATAATCTGCAGGAACTCGGGTTGCAAAAAGGCAGTGTGGTTTACGCCACCCCAAGAACAGCTTACTTCTTTGGTGCGCAGGGTGAGAGTTCACCGACGCGTCTAAGTTGGCCATTCCTGACTCCGGGCAGTCTCGCCTTTGATATCTAACCTGAGCTCGGGATAAGCAGAGCCGCTGAATAGGCATCTTTTCGGGCCTCTCTGCGTTGCTCTGTCTAACCATAGCTAGCTATGGCGTACGACAGAGCGCCTTGATATGCGCAAAAATCTGCGCATTCAGTCAGAAAATAGATTTTTCTTTTCAAACCAATAATTTATATCATTGATTTAATTTGTTAAATTTAGATTTTTCGACACTCATTATCCCGAGTTCAGGTTATCTAATGTCATCATGATAGGAATAAGCAGCATTAGCGGTACCACAGGGAGTGGATACCGCTAAGATTCAAACCAATTGTCACGCCAACACTAAAGCACTCATTAGGCATTGCCGCGACAGCTTTTGGTGATAGCGACAGCTTTGATTTTTGATGCAAGCGGTAACGAGAAATCCCAAGATACCGCCAAAAACGTCAGCTAGATCTTGGTGCTGTCCCCTCCGAAGAAGTGATTAATCATGGATAATGGAATGGACCCATCCACTTTTAATCGGCCTCGCAATGGGCCACGATGTAGTCGCTAAAACTCATCAGAAAGAGGACGGGTCCACCTATGAAGATTACTACAATCGGTTTAGATATCGCAAAGTCTGTTTTTCATGCTGTTGGCGTCGATAAAGCGGGTAAGTTAATCAAAAAGAAAATGCTTAGACGCAAGGACTTACTTCCCTTTCTTGCTCAAATTGAGCCGTGTCTGATTGTGAT